>JAYSXN010000304.1:0-11175 GCA_043717405.1 Gammaproteobacteria bacterium | reverse complement strand
TGCCGGACCTCAGCCATTTCTACGCGCAGTACGCATCGATCAAGCCCTGGCTGCACACGCAGAGCGCGCCACCCGCTGCCACCGAACGGCTGCAGTCGCGCGAGGATCGCGCGAAGCTCGACGGTCTGTACGAATGCATTTTGTGCGCATGTTGTTCGACCTCGTGCCCGAGCTACTGGTGGAATGGCGACCGTTACCTCGGTCCCGCGGTGCTGCTCCAGGCACAGCGCTGGATTGCCGACTCCCGCGACGAATACGCCGGTGAGCGGCTCGACGAGCTCGAAGATCCATTCAAACTCTATCGCTGCCACACCATCATGAATTGCACCCGCGTGTGTCCGAAGGGGCTGAACCCGGCGCGGGCGATCGCCACCATCAAGCAGTTGATGCTCAAGCGTCGCGGCGTGTGAGCAAGAACGGCCCGGCCGTGACCCCGTGCTGACTGACGACGCGGTCCCGGGGCAGGTGCGCTGGCGCTGTCGCCGGGGTATGCGCGAATTGGACCAGTTGCTGCAGCGCTACCTGCACGTGCGCTGGCCCACGGCCGATGAAGCGGAAAGAGGCGCTTTCCTACGCCTGCTCGAATGCGAGGACGATAAGCTCTGGCAATGGTGCATGGGACAGTCCCGCGCCGATGACGCGGAGTTGCATGCCCTTGTCCAGCGAATCGTCCAGTTGCCTCATTGAGTGGCGCGCCTCGCGGATTGCCTCGGCTGCGCTGGTGGTCCTCGCCATGCTGAGCGTAGCCTCCGTATGGCTGAGCGCCTTGCCATCGTGGCTTGGCATCGTGCTGGCCATTGCGGCGTCCTGGCACGGGATATGGGTGGCCAGGCGTGATGCCTCCATGCAGCCATGCCAGGTCAGGTTG
The DNA here is from genome assembly GCA_043717405.1 of Gammaproteobacteria bacterium. Lineage (GTDB taxonomy): Bacteria > Pseudomonadota > Gammaproteobacteria > Xanthomonadales > Xanthomonadaceae > Arenimonas. Next base: position 10,307 of record JAYSXN010000304.1, on the reverse strand, counting down.
GTCGCCGGCGGCGGCACGGCGTGGGTAACGCGATTGGGACATCCGCCGGAGCGCTGGGACTCGATAGTGGTCGTGGTCCGCGGCTCCATCGCCTGCCTGTCCGGTCGCAATCTTGCCGGCCGTCACCGTCGGCTGGTCTGGTGGCCCGACACGTTGGGCAGTGGCACCCGCAGGCGCCTGCGCCTGGCGCCTCGAAAACAAATTGCGAAAACAGCGCCAGCTCTTGCGACAATGCCGGGCTGAACAGCCAAGGATGTCCATGTTCCAGCCATTGTCATTCGCCATCGGGCTGCGCTACCTGCGCGCCAAGCGGCGCAACGGATTCATCTCTTTCATATCCATGGCATCCATCCTCGGGATACTGATCGGCGTCATCGCGCTGATCACCACCATTTCGGTGATGAATGGTTTCCAGGACGAGCTGCGCGACCGCATCCTCGGGATGGTTTCGCACGCGACCATCGATGGCCTGGACGGTCCCTTGCAGGACTGGCAGGGCGCGGTGGCGACCAGTCGCCGGGATTCGCGCGTGCTTGGGGCGGCGCCTTACGTGCAGACCGAGGCGTTGCTCCAGGGCGCCAGACGGCAGGGCGCGCTGATCCGTGGTGTCCTGCCGGCTCTCGAGCCGCGCGTGTCGGACCTGGATCGCAAGATGAAGCAGGGCAAGCTGTCGGACCTGAAGCCCGGGCAGTACAACATCGTGCTGGGTAGCGAACTGGCACAGACCCTCGGCGTGCAGGTCGGCGATTCGGTGAATGTCTTCGTTTCCGAAGCGACCGTGACGCCGCTCGGTCCCATTCCGCGTGCGCGTCGCTTCCACGTCAGCGGCATCTTCGAAGTGGGGGCCCAGGAGTACGACTTCGGCCTGGCGGTGATCCACATGCAGGATGCGCAGCGCCTGATGCGCATGGGCGATGGCGTCACCGGCGTGCGCCTGAAGCTGACCGACATATGGGATGCCTGGAATGTCGCGCGCAGCCTCGCCGACCGCATGCAGGGCATGTACCGGGTGCATGACTGGACGCGGGACCACGAAAATTTCTTCCGCTCGCTGAAGATGGAAAAAACAATCATGTTCGTGCTGCTCTCGCTGGTCATCGCGATCGCGGCATTCAACCTGGTGTCGTCCTTGGTCATGCTGGTGCAGGACAAGCAGGCGGATATCGCCATACTGCGCACGCTGGGGCTGTCGCCCGGTTCGGTGATGCGCGTGTTCATGGTGCAGGGGACGGTGATCGGCCTGGTCGGCGTCGGCCTTGGCGTAGTTGGCGGGATCGCGTTGTCGAGAAACCTTGCGCACATCGTGAAGTTCGTCGAAGGGCTGACCGGCAGCGAACTGATGCCTGCCGACGTGTACTACATCAGCGGCGTGCCAACGGCCATTGAACCGGCCGATATCACGCTGGTTGCGGTGATCGCCTTCATCATGTGCCTGCTCGCCACCATCTATCCGGCGCTGCGCGCGGCGCGCACTGATCCAGCCTCGGCGCTTCGCTATGAGTAAGGACGTGACGGACAGCGCCTGGAAGATGGAAACGGTGATCAGTTGCCGCAACCTCGCCAAAACCTACAGCGAGGGCAAACTGGTGACGCCGGTATTCGAGGGCCTCGATCTTTCCGTGGTCAAAGGCGAAACCGTAGCGATCGTAGGCGCCTCCGGGGCGGGCAAGAGCACCTTGCTGCATCTGCTTGGCGGCCTTGACTCGGCAACGTCGGGCGAGGTCGTGGTAGCCGGGCAGGTGATCTCCTCGCTCCCGGAAAAAGCTCGCGGGCAGTTGCGCAATCGCGCACTTGGTTTCATCTATCAGTTTCATCACCTGCTACCTGAATTCACTGCGCTGGAAAACGTGATGATGCCGCTGATGATCCGTGGCGACGCTCCGGGCAAGGCGATGCTGCCGGCGCAGGCGCTGCTCGAGCGCGTGGGTTTGGGCCACCGCCTGGACCACAAGCCTGGCGAGTTGTCCGGTGGCGAGCGACAGCGCGCAGCGGTCGCGCGTGCCCTGGTGACACGGCCAGCTTGCGTGCTTGGCGACGAACCCACTGGCAACCTTGACGAAAAAACCGCTGCGTCGGTGTTCGAATTGCTGCTCGAACTGAACCGGGAAGTCGGTACGGCGCTGGTGATGGTTACCCACGACAGGCGCCTGGCGCGCAAGCTCGATCGCACACTGGAATTGACTCAAGGCCGGCTGCAGCCCTTGGTCGACCGCGACTGAATGATGGCAACGCACCGGCCACCGTCGCCCCTGGGCTTGTCGGTGGCGGTGGCTCTGCTGACCGGGGTCAGCAGCGTGCAGCTGTGGCCGAGGCTGCCTCCGATCTGGCTCGGCGCGGTCCTGCTTGGCGTCGCCGCGATTGCTTTCCTTCGCTGGAAGCGCTGGCGCCTCGCCGCTGCAACGCTCATGGGTATCGCCTGGGGCTGCGCTGTCGGCGGCTGGGTGCTGGCGCAACGGTTGCCTGCGGAACTGTCGGGCCGGGACTTCGTGGTCGAAGGTCGGGTCAGCGGCCTGCCGCAGGTGGATGCCGACTCGACACGCTTCGACTTCCTGATCGATCAGGGTCCCATCGGCGCACCTATCGGGCATGTCGTCCGGCTCGGCTGGTATAACCAGCGCGCCGAAGTCGAACCCGGAAGTCGCTGGAAGCTGCAAGTCCGCCTGAAACGGCCGCGTGGCGTGCTTGATCCAGGCGGACAGGATTTCGAGCAGCGCATGCTCGCACAACGGATCGCTGCCACCGGCAGTGTGCGCATGCCGCACTCGGCCCAACTGCTTGCCAATGGCAGGGGCGTGGACGCGCTGCGTGCACGCCTGTCCGATGGCATTGGCCGCAGCCTTCCTGAAGGCCGCGCCCGCTTTGTGCAGGCGCTGGCACTGGGTGACACGCGTTGGCTGACGGTCGCCGACTGGGAAGTCTTGCGGGCCACTGGATTGACCCACCAGATTGCCATCTCGGGATTCCACGTCGGCATGGTGGCCGGACTTGGCGCATTGCTCGCCAGTGGTTTCTATCGCCTCTTGCCCGCGCTGGGTAGGCGTTTGCCAAGGCCGCAGGGAGCCGCGCTTGCCGCGTTGATGGTGGCGACGGGATACGCCGCGCTGGCCGGGTTGTCGCTCCCGACCGTGCGCACGCTCCTGATGATCGCGGCGGTACTGCTGGCCAGGCTGTTGCGACGCGCGCAATCGGCCACGGAGTCCTTCGCCCTGGCGTTGATCGCCGTGCTCGCGGTGGATCCGCTTTCTGTCCTCGCGCCCGGCTTCTGGCTCAGCTTCGCCGGCGTGGGTTGGCTGCTTTGGTGCCTGCCAGCGAACGACAGCGGTGGTCGGCTCGCGCCTTTCCTGAAGGCGCAGGGCGTCGCTATCGTCGGCTTGCTGCCGTTGACGGTGTGGTTTTTCGGACAAGCGTCGTTGCCAGGTCCCTTGGCGAATCTGCTCGGCATCCCGGTGATCAGCCTCGCGGTGGTGCCGTTGTCGCTGCTGGGTCTGCTAGCGTCAGGGTTGTCCCCCACAGCAGCTTCCGCATGTTGGCACTTGGCCGCGTGGATCATGGACCGCCTGTGGTCGCTGCTAGAGCGAATGTCGCGCTGGCCCGATGCAATGATCTGGCTGCCCGAACCGTCGATGGCAAGCCTGGCACTCGCATGCGCAGGGGCGTTTTGGCTTCTCCTTCCCCGCGGTGTTCCTGGCAAACCCTTGGCCCTGGTGTTGTTCCTGCCGCTGCTTTATCCCGACCTGCACCTTCCAGGCCCGGGTGAAGCAGACATCGAAGTCATAGACGTGGGCCAAGGCCTGTCGGTAATGGTGGGTACGGCCACGCACCATCTGCTGTTCGACGCCGGACCAGCTAGCCCACGCGGCATGGATTTTGGTGAAGTCACGGTGGTGCCGACAATGCGCGCGCTGGGTGTATCGAGGCTGGACAGCCTGTTGATCAGCCATGGCGACAATGACCACTCCGGCGGCATGGACGCGGTGCGCCGCGCCTTTCCGGGGGTGCGCACGCTGGGGGTAGAGGGCTGGGCGCAGCCGGGCATGGGTTTGTGCCAGAACACGCAGGCCTGGCGTTGGGATGGCGTGTCGTTCCAGGTGCTGCACCCTCCGCCGTTCTTTCCGTACCAGCGCAATGACAGCTCCTGCGTGCTGCGGGTCGAGGCAAGCGGCCACGTCGCCCTTATCCCGGGCGACATCGGCAAGCACGTCGAGGGAAGGCTCGTGCACGAACACCTCTCGCAGCTTCGCGCCGACCTGCTGCTGGTGCCGCACCACGGCAGCCTGACCTCATCAAGCCCGGATTTCATCACCGCCGTGAGCCCGCACTGGGCGGTGATCAGCGCGGGCTCCGCGAATCGTTTCGGGTTGCCACGACAGGAAGTAGTTGATCGCTACCTCAGCGCGGGATCCGTGGTCCTGAACACCGCTGACACCGGAGCCCTTCGTTTCAGGATGGATGCAACGGGGGCGCATCTGGTGTCCGGGCGTCGCGCCGACCACGCGCGCTACTGGCGCGAGCCGGCGGTCGTCGCCTCAGGCTATGCTATCGGCCATGGCAGAACCCAAAGGTGAGGCGTGCTCGAACTGATCAAGGCCGGCGGCTGGGTGATGCTGCCGATCCTGCTGCTGGCGGTGACGGCGCTGGCCATCATCATCGAAAGGTTCTGGAGCCTGCGCAGCAAGGAAATCCTGCCGCCCGGCCTCGGCGATGAAGTGCGCGAGTGGGCGCGTGGGCGCCAGCTTGACCCGCAACACATCGAGGTGCTGCGCAGGAACTCTCCACTGGGCGAAATCCTCGCCGCCGCGCTGGACATGCGCTACCGCCCGCGCGAGCTGATCAAGGAGCGCGTGGAGGATGTCGCGCGCCACGTCATGCACCAGATGGAGCGCTTCATGAACACGCTTGGCACCATCGCCAGCGTGTCCCCGTTGCTGGGGCTATTGGGCACCGTGTTTGGCATGATCACGATGTTCCTGAAGATCCTCAGCACCGGCGTCGGCGATGTCAATCAACTTGCCGGCGGCATCGGCCAGGCGTTGATCAGCACCGCCGGCGGCTTGTGCGTCGCAATCCCGGCGGTGATGTTCCACCGCTACTTCCGTGGGCGTATCGCCGAGTACGTTGTCGACATGGAAAAACAGGCCATCTCGCTGCTCGACACGATCGAGGAGGGGATTATTCCCGCCGTAAAGCCGGCGCGGGGCAAACGGGGCGAGGCATGAGGATCGGCAGCCAGCGTCCGGTGGACGAGCCGGAAATCAACCTCATCTCATTGATCGACGTGTTGTTCTGCCTGATCCTGTTTCTCGTGCTGACCACCAGCTTCAACCAGCGTGCTGCGCTGAAAGTACAGTTGCCGCACGCGCAGGCCGGCATCGTTCCGGAGCAAGGCGTCCCGCTGATCATCATGGTCGACGCCGAAGGCAAGTTCTACGTGGGCAACAGCGAAGTGCTCAAGAGCGACGTGGCTTCAGTCAAGGAAGCAATCGTGCGCGTTGCCGGCGATGAGCGCTCGCAACCGGTAATCCTGCGCGCTGATGGTCGCACGCCCAACCAGGCGGTCGTCACTGCGATGGACGCGCTCGGGCAACTCGGATTTTCCAAACTGAGCATCGCCACCAGCCCCGAGCCGAAGCGATGACCGAGCTGCCGCCGGCCGCATGGCGGACTTATCGCCGCCTGCTTTCGTACGCGCGCCCGTATCGCCTGTACCTGGCTTGCGCCGCCGCCGGCATGGTATTTGAAGCGGGCGCGGCCGCCGCCTTTGCCATGCTGATGAAACCGATGGTCAACCAGACCTTCGTCGCGCACAACCCGGACGTGCGCTGGACACTGCCGCTCGCCATCCTCGGATTGTTCGTCGTGCGCGGTTTCGCGACTTTCGTGACTGACTACGGCATGGCCCGATCCGGGCGCAGCATCGTGCGCGACCTGCGCACCGCGGTGCTGGAAAAATTCCTGCGCCTGCCGAGCGCACGCTTCGACCGCGAACCGGTTGCAGCCATGGTGTCGCGGCTGAACTACGACACCGAACAGGTCACGCAGGCAACCAGCGAAGCCTTGAAAGTAGTGGTCACCGACTCGCTGACTATCGTGGCGCTGCTGTCGGTGATGTTCTACCAGAGCGTGCGCGTCACCTTGGCCATGTTGCTGATCGCGCCGCTGATAGCGGGTATTTCCGCCTACGTAGGCTCGCGTTATCGGCGCATCAATCGCGGCATCCAGAGCGGCGTCGCCGGCATGGCCCAGGCCGCCGAAGAGGTGTTGTCAGCGCAGCAGGAAGTAAAGATTTACGGCGCTCAGCGCTTGGAAGTTGCGCGCTATGCCGCGCTTGCCCTGCGCAATTTCCGCCTGAACATAAAAGTGGAAGCTACCCGCGCCAGCGCATCTTCCACCGTGCAGATGCTGGCTGCCTTCGCCTTGTCGGTGATCCTGATTGTCGCCGGCCGCGAAGCCATGGCCGGACGCATGACCGCCGGCAGCTTCGTTTCGATCATGATGGCAATGATGGCGTTGATCCCGTCGCTCAAGCGCGTCACCAGCGTGCAGAGTGCGGTCCAGCGCGGCATCGCGGCGTCGGAGCGATTGTTCGGCGTGCTCGATGAAGCCGACGAGACCGACGACGGTGGAAGCCCGCTGGAGCGCGCGCGCGGCGAGATACGCTTCGTTGATGTCAGCGTGCGCTATCAAGGCCAGGAAGCGTTCGCCCTGCAACACCTGAGCTTCAGCGCCATGCCGGGCACCGTGACAGCAATCGTCGGGCGGTCGGGAAGCGGCAAGTCCACGCTGATCCGCTTGTTGCCGCGCTTCTACGAGCCCGAGGAGGGCCAGGTCCTGCTCGATGGCCGGCCGCTGTCGGACTACCGGCTGCAGGACCTGCGCCGTCAGATTGCCCTGGTTGGACAGCAGGTAATGCTGTTCGACGACAGCATTGCCGCCAATATTGCTTACGGCCAGGACCAGTCGAAACTCGAGGCCATTCGCACCGCCGCCGATCGCGCCAATGCCAGCGAATTCATCGACCGACTGCCCGAAGGCCTGGCTACCGGCATCGGCGAAAAAGGCATGCGCCTGTCAGGCGGACAGCGCCAGCGCATTGCCATTGCCCGGGCCATGTTGAAGGATGCGCCAATCCTGATCCTGGACGAGGCCACCGCTGCGCTCGACAATGAATCGGAACGATTGGTACAGGATGCGCTGGACCGCCTGACGCCCAATCGCACCACGCTGGTCATTGCGCATCGCTTGTCGACGATCGAACACGCCGACCAGGTGCTGGTCCTCGACCAGGGGCGCCTGGTGGAGCAGGGCACGCACACGCAATTGCTCGCAGCTGGCGGACTCTACAGCCACCTGCACCGGATGCAATTCCGCGATGCTGTCGAGCCGTGACTTCGGATAACGTAGAGCGTTGGCTGCTTCGACGCTGGTATGGCGGCGTGCGGCCCAACGCCTTCCTGCGGTCGCTTGCCTGCGTCCATGCACTGCTGCTGCGTTTTCGGCGCGACGTTGCGGCGCAGCGGCTTCCGGTGCCCGTGATCGTGGTCGGAAACTTCACCGCTGGCGGCACCGGCAAGACTCCGCTGGTGGTTGCGCTGGCGATGCACCTGAGCGCGATCGGTTATCGACCAGCCGTCATCAGTCGCGGACACGGCCGGCGCTCATCAGCGGGGTTGCGAGTGGATGGGACCGTTCCGGTGGAACTCAGTGGCGACGAGCCGCGGCTGATTTTTGAACGTACCGGCCTGCCGGTGTTCGTGGATCGTGACCGCGTGGCCGCTGCCCGTTCCGCTATAGACGCCGGCTGCAATCTGCTTATCGCCGATGACGGGCTGCAACACCGTCGGCTGGCCCGCGATGTGGAAATAGAAGTGATCGACGGAGCGCGCGGCTATGGCAACGGCCTTCTCCTTCCCGCCGGGCCGTTGCGTGGGATTCCGCGGCCTTGTGCGTTCCAGGTGATCAACGGCGGCAAGCAGTTGGCTACCGGCGCATGGCCGATGCAGCTGCAATTGCGCGATGGTGTATCACTTTCTGATCCATCGCTCCATAGGCCGCTCACTGCATTCGCCGGCTGCCCGGTATTTGCCGTCGCGGGAATCGGCAACCCTTCGCGATTTTTTTCCGCACTGCGTGAAGCCGGCCTGGAGTTTGTGGAACGTCCATTCGGGGATCACCATGAGTTCACTCGCGCCGATTTTCCGCAGGCAGCCGGGCCAGTGCTCATGACGGAAAAGGATGCGGTCAAGTGCCGTGGCCTGGGCCTGGCCGACGCCTGGGCGGTGCCGGTCGAAGCGTCCTTGCCTCCGGAATTCTTTAGTGCCGTTGCCGAGAAACTCAAGGCCTGCCAGACGTCGAAGAGGAAGCAATGATGCCAGTGGACTTCGTGGTCGCCATTCCCGCACGCTTTCATTCGACCCGATTACCGGGCAAGCCGCTGCGTTTGATCGGGGGGGTGCCGATGATCTGCAGGGTGGCGCAGCAGGCGTTGATGTCGGGAGCGAGCCAGGTGGTCGTAGCTACTGACGATGACCGGATCTGTAGCGTGCTCGCAGGCAGCGGCGCGACGATTTGCATGACGGCAAGCAAGCACCGCTCGGGCATGGATCGCCTGGCCGAATGCGCAACATCGATGGCGTGGGCGGCTGAAACAATCGTGGTCAACCTGCAGGGCGATGAACCGTTTGCGCCGCCTGCGGGAATCCAGGCGGTTGCGGAGGTGCTCTCGCGGTCCGACTTGCCGATGGCAACACTTGCCTGCCCATTCACCGACTGCGATACCTTCTTCGACCCGAACACGGTAAAGGTGGTGGCGGATTCCGCTGGCAAGGCCATCTATTTCAGCCGGGCCCCCATTCCATGGCACCGGGAACGGCTCGCCACCGACAGGATCAGCGACCTGGCGCCGGCTGCGCTGCGGCACATCGGAATCTATGCCTATCGCTGCGCATTCCTGCGCAGCCTTGCCGCGCTGCCACCGAGTCCGCTGGAATTGATCGAGTCGCTGGAACAACTCCGCGCGCTGGAGGCAGGCCATGGCATTGCAGTCGGGTTGTCTCCTGCGGAGTTTCCGCCAGGTGTAGACACGGAAAGCGATCTCGCCAGAGCCAATCGCCTGGCCGCGAAAGCCTAATCGCCTAGCCGTCGCGCCACGTACAGGCCGCGCTTCCAGCTCTGCTCGGGGCCCAGGTATTCCAGCAACTTGAATCCGGCGTCGTCAAGCGCGGCCCGGTACTGCTCTGGTGAAAACAATCCCAGCACGTGCCGTTCGTGGAACTGCTCGGTTTTCTCGCCCGTCCCCACCAGGAATCGGTTGTCCAGCACGGACAGGCCGTCTTCGAGCAGCGTGTTGTATATCCAGGCCACCTTCAGGTCCGGCAGGTCGACGAAGTGGCCTCCTAATTTTCCAACCCAGAAATTCGCAGGTGAAAACCACGGCTCGATCAGCACGAGGCCGCGAGGGTTGAGATGAGCCGCGAAGTTGTGGAACGTCCTGGATAATCCGTCGAGCGTCTGCACGAAGCCGATTGAACTGAACAGACAGGTGAGCACGTCGAATTTTTCGCGCAGCTCAAAGTCCTGCATCAAGGCGCAATGCGTCCTGCAATCCGGGAGCTGCTCGACGAGGACATCCAGCAGTGCCTGGTTGGCATCCAGTCCGGTCAAGGCCAGAGTCGGGTCCAGGTAGCGCAGGTGCTGCCCCGTTCCGCAAGCAACATCAAGCAAGCTGCTGGCGCCGGGCTGGTATTGCCGAAGCAGGGCCGAAACACGCTCCGCCTCGCCGCGGAAATCCTTGAATGCATGCAGCAGGTTGTAATGGCGCGCCCAGTGGGTATAAATCGCCGTGTCAGTCATGGAGCCGTGCCACACCTGGTTGCCGATACGCAGGAAAGTATACGCCGCCACCAGCGGTGGCCTGGTTGCCCTCGCACAAGTCCGCGTAGCGGTCAGGCCGGTAGATTTCCCTCGCCGCCTGCATCGGCATGCGTGCCGGGCCGAACTTGTGCTTGGCCCGGGCAACCGCGTCATCAGCCACCACGCCACCGCCTAGATTGAGCCAGGGAACGTGCCTGTCGGCGAGACGCCGCACGCCCCATGCCAGCAGCGGCGCGATGTATCGCCGCCCCTGTCGGACCGACAGGCTCAGGTGCGCATCGGCGCCACTTCCGGTCCAGCCGAAGGTATATGCCGCGCACACGCCCACCTCGTCACCGGCCCCAACCATCAGCAGGTTTTCATCTTCGAGCATGCGATCGAGGGCGCAGCTCGACCACATTGCCGCGGGATTGGCGCCGACCGAGTGCATGAAGTCC
>JAYSXN010000303.1:0-11338 GCA_043717405.1 Gammaproteobacteria bacterium | reverse complement strand
TACGTGCGCCAGGGCATCGTGCACCTGCATGCGTGCGAGGTCTGCATCCTGGATGAAGCCGACCGCATGTTCGACCTGGGCTTCATCAAGGACCTGCGCTTCCTGCTGCGCAAGTTGCCGCGCCGCGAAGAGCGGCAGACGCTGATGTTCTCGGCAACGCTCAGCCACCGCGTCCTGGAACTTGCCTACGAGCACATGAACGAGCCGGAGAAAGTCATCGTCGAAACCGAGACGATCACCGCCTCGCGCGTGCGCCAGGTGGTGTACTTCCCATCCAACGATGAAAAACTTCCGCTGCTGATCAGCCTGCTGTCGCGGACCGACGCCAACCGCACCATGGTCTTCGTCAACACCAAGGCCTGGGTCGAGCGGGTCGGGCGGGCGCTGGAAAAAGCCGGCTACCGCGTCGGCGTGCTGTCTGGCGACGTGCCGCAGAAAAAGCGGCAGAGCCTGCTGGCCAAATTCCAGCGCGCCGAACTCGAGATCCTGGTCGCCACCGATGTCGCCGCACGCGGCCTGCACATCGATGCGGTCAGCCATGTCTACAACTTCGACCTGCCCTTCGATGCCGAGGATTACGTGCATCGCATCGGCCGCACCGCGCGCTTGGGCCTGGAAGGCGACGCGATCAGCTTCGCTTGCGAGATATATGCGCAGTCGCTGCCCGAGATCGAGGCCTACATCGAGCAGAAGATTCCGGTGGAGGCGGTGACCATGCAGTTGCTGCAGCCGGTGCCGCGCATCACCCGGTCACACGTTGCGAACGCCGATGGCGAAGTCAACGAGAGCATCGCCGATATCTTTCGCGAAGCGCGTGCGGAAGCACTGGCGAGTGGCCGCGGCCCGAAGACGGGCTCAAGTCGTCGCGGCGGGCCGGGCGATTCATCGCGCAGCGGTTCACGCAGTGGTAGCGGTAGCAGCAGCGGCAGTGGCGCGCCCCGCCGCGCTGATGGCGCATCGCGGCCACCGCGCCGCGAGCACTCTGACTCCGCGGCTGCGCACGATGCCCATTCGACCAATGACGCCGCAGGCGCGCCGCGTCCGGCACGCCCGCCACGCGATCCGAATGCAGCGCCGCGGCCCGCGCGCGATCCCGATGCACCGCCGCGCGACTCCAATGCGCAGCCGCGTCCGCCGCGCGACCCCAATGCGCCACCGCGCGAGCGCAGCGAAGGCGAGCGCGCACGGCGTCCGCGTGGCCGTCGTCCGGATGGCGCCGCGCCTGCAGTGAACATTGCTGCCAAGCAGGTCCATGCCGTACCGGCGCCGAGCCAGACGGTGTCCAAGGAAAGCTTCCTGAAGCGCTTTGCGCGCCAGGTGAAATCCCTGGTTGGCCCGGGCACCAAATCCTGACGCGACTGCGGCACACTGCTGCGTCGCAAGGCGCCTGGAGTTGACATGTCCCTGTTGCGCCTGGACTCGGTCAGCAAGAATTATCCGGGCGGCCACGTCGCCCTGGATAACGTGGCCTTCACTGTCGACGCCGGGGAGATGGTCTTCATCACCGGCCACTCCGGTGCCGGCAAGAGCACGCTGCTGCGCCTGATCCACCTGAGCGAGCGGCCTAGCCGCGGCACCGTCCTGGTGTCCGATCGCAACCTGGCCAAGGTCCGCGGCCGGCAGGTCGCGCTGCATCGGCGCACCGTCGGTGTCGTGCATCAGGACCACCGGCTGTTGCTGGAGCGCAGCGTCTTCGACAACGTCGCCTTGCCCCTGCTCATTGCCGGGATGCCGTCGCCGGATGTCGGTCGGCGCGTGCGCGTGATGCTGGACAAGGTAGGCTTGGCCGCGCGTGAGAAATCGCGTCCCGGTGAACTGTCCACGGGTGAACAGCAGCGCGTCGGCATTGCCCGCGCCATGGTGTCGCAGCCGTTGATCCTGCTGGCCGATGAACCTACGGGCAACCTCGATCCAACGCTTGCGGCAGAGATCATGCAATTGTTCGCCGCATTGCAGGCACAAGGCACTGCCGTGCTGATCGCAAGCCATGACCTGTCACTGGTCAAGCGCCTGCGCAAGCGCGTTATCGTGCTCGACCACGGCAAGCTGATGGATGACATCGCGCCCGAGGATCTGGCCGCATGAGCGCGGCGACCAAGCCCGACGCTCGCACCGCGCCTGCCGCTTCGCGCGTCGCGCAAGCGAGTGCGGGTAAGCGCTTGCGCGCGTGGCGCGACCAGCACGCGTATTCGCTGGTCTCAAGCCTGGGCCGTTTCCTGCAGCGCCCGGTGGCGACCTTGCTCACTGTCGGCGTCATGGCCGTCGCCCTTGCGCTGCCGCTGGCACTCGCGCTGGCGCTGGCCAATGTCGAGCGGCTGTCCGGCAGCGTGCAGGAGTCGCGCGAAATCGGCGTGTTCCTGCATACCGAAGTCGCGCCAGCGCAAGCCGCCGCACTCGCCGACGAACTCCGCAGACGTCCCGATGTGGCCCTGGTCACACTGAAAACGCCGGAACAGGGCCTGCAGGAATTCCGCAAGCTCAGTGACTTGTCGGGCGCACTGGAGTTGTTGCAGGAAAACCCGCTGCCCAGCGTCTTGCGGGTGCAGCCCAGGGAAGACGGCGCGGCATTGGCGTCGGTATTGCGCGGACGGCCGGAGGTGGACCTGGTGCAGCATGACGCCACCTGGCGCCGGAGGCTTTCGGCTTGGCTGGCATTTGGCACGCAGCTGACCTGGGTGATCGGCGGCCTGCTGACGCTTGGCGTGCTGCTGGTGGTGGGCAATACGGTGCGCCTTGAAATCGGCGCGCGCCGGGACGAGATCGCCGTGTTGCAGCAACTCGGCGCCACCGATGGCTTCATCCGACGGCCGTTCATTTATCTTGGCGCTTGGTTTGGCCTGGTTGCCGGTGCGCTGGCGCTTGGCCTGTTGCTGCTTGCCGGTACGTTGATCCAGCCAGCGTTGTCTTCGCTGGTGGTCAGCTACGGCAGTCGCTTTGCCCTGCGCGGCCCTGGATGGGACGGCATGGCCCTGGTTTTGCTGGGTGCAACGGGCCTGGGCTGGTTTGGTGCCTGGCTCGCCAGCGGTCACCATCTGAGGCAGACTCGACCTACCGATCTTTGAGCAATGGCATGAGCACTCCCGGATTCCGACTCAGCGAATCAGCCACGCCCCGGATCATGGTGGTTGATGGGTCCAAGGTCGTTCGCAAGATGATCGAGGGCGTGCTGCGGCAACAGCTGCCCGCCATGGAATTCATCGGTTGCGAAACCGGCAAGGAAGCCAAGGCCGCGCTGCAGACCGGCGCCTTCAGCCTGGTCACCACCGCCTTGCGTTTGCCGGACATGGATGGACTGGCCCTTGCCCGTTACTTGCGCGAACACACGCCGCAAGCCTACATCCCGATCATCGTGGTTTCCGGCGACGTGCAAGAGCGCCTGGAGAGCCGCAGCTTCAATGACAACGTCACCGATTATTTCGACAAGTCGCTCGGCTTCAATGCGCTGGCCGCATTCATCAAGGGCTACGTCGCGCCGGAATCGGAGCCGGGCGGGGAAGTGCTCTATGTGGAAGACAGCCGCGTGGTCGCGATGGCCACGCGGCGCATGCTGGAAAAACACGGCCTGGCGGTGATCCATTGCACTTGCGTCGAAGACGCGGTGGCGCACCTGGAAACGATGAAGGCGCAAGGGCGGATTCCCGGCCCGGATGTGGTGCTGACCGACGTCTACCTGAAGGGCGATCTGACCGGCAAGGACCTGGTGCACTCCATCCGCAAGACCTTCGACTACGCCAAAGGCTTGCTGCCGGTGCTGGTAATGACGGGCGATGCCAACCCGGCCAACCAGACCGACCTGCTGCGCGCCGGCGCCAACGACCTGGTGCAAAAACCGATTGAAGAACGTTTGCTGGTCACCAAGCTGCTGTTCCAGTTACGAGTTGGACGGCTGATGCGCGAAAAAATCGCCAGCGCCGCCCGCGTTGCCGGCGCCGCCTGACCCCAACGATGGCGGCAGTGCCGGGCGCGCTAGACCCGTCCTGGACCAGGCATCTGGGTCCGTTGTTGCAGCAAGAACCGATGCCGGCGCTGGCCAGCTTCCTGCGCGCTGAAAAATCCGCGGGCAAGCTCATCTACCCGCCCGGGCCGGAAATCTTTTCCGCACTCAACGCGACGCCTTTCGAAGAAGTGAAAGTGGTGGTGCTGGGGCAGGACCCGTACCACGGGCCGGGCCAGGCGCACGGACTGAGCTTTTCGGTCGCGCCGGGAGTGCCGGTGCCGCCATCGCTTGCCAATATCTTCAAGGAAATCGAGCGCGACCTGGGGCTGACCCGGCCGTCGCACGGCTGCCTGCTGCCGTGGGCCAGGCAGGGCGTGTTGTTGCTCAATGCCGTGCTCACCGTCGAGGCCGGCAAGGCCGGTGCGCACCAGGGCAAGGGCTGGGAAGCCTTCACCGATCGCATCATCGAGGCCCTGGATCGCGACCGCGACGGTCTCGTCTTCATGCTCTGGGGAAGCTACGCGCAGGCCAAGGGGCGGTTGATCGATGCCCGGCGGCACTGCGTCCTGCGCGCGCCGCATCCCTCGCCGCTGTCGGCGCACCGGGGCTTCATCGGCTGCGGCCATTTTTCCGCCGCCAATCGCTGGCTGCGTGGTCAAGGACTTGAGCCGATCGACTGGTCAGTTCCACAGGCAACCCCGACAACCCGCAGTAGTGCCCTTGAAGCGGCAGTTCCCGACCCCAGAACGAGGGGGAGCGTCCCATGAATGGAACGCAGCGGAACGCGCCTGGCCTTTAGCCCTCACAGGATGCGAGTGCTAAAATGCCCACCATGAACAAGACCGACAGCATGTCTACCGCTCTTATCACCAGCAACCTGCCCATCCCCAGCGCGCTCGGCTCGCTTGACGCCTACATCTCGGCCGTCAATAGCGTGCCGGTCCTCACGGTGGAGCAGGAGCAGGCGCTCGCGCGTGCCTATCGCAATGACGAGGACCTGGAGGCCGCCAAGGGCCTGATCATGTCGCACCTGCGTTTCGTGGTGCACGTGGCGCGCGGCTACCAGGGCTATGGCCTCGGCATGGGCGACCTCATCCAGGAAGGAAATATCGGCCTGATGAAGGCGGTCAAACGCTTCGATCCCGACCAGGGCGTGCGCCTGGTGTCTTTCGCCGTGCACTGGGTGCGCGCGGAGATGCATGAATTCATTTTGCGCAACTGGCGTATCGTCAAGGTCGCCACCACCAAGGCGCAGCGCAAGCTGTTCTTCAACCTGCGCAAGTCAAAGAAGCGCCTGGGCTGGATGAGCGCAGCCGAGCGCACTGCAGTCGCGAAAGACCTCAATGTGTCCGAGCGCGAGGTTCTGGAGATGGAGTCGCGGCTTTCTGGTCGCGACGTTGGGTTCGATGCGCCCAGTGACCAGGACGACGACCATGCGCCGCCGTCGCCGGCTGCGTACCTGGTCGACCACAATGACGACCCGGCGCTGACCTACGAGCGCGACAGCCACGACGAAGGCCAGCTCGAGCTGCTGCGCGAAGGTTTGTCCGACCTGGACGCCCGATCGCGCGACATCCTGCAACGGCGCTTCCTTGGCGAGCCCAAGGCGACCTTGCAGGAACTGGCGGATGAGTACGGCGTGTCTGCCGAACGGGTCCGCCAGATCGAGGCCAATGCCTTGAAGAAAATGCGGGCCTTGTTCGCCGCGTGACCAGGGAGGCCGCCCGCGGGGCGGCCGAACACAACCGTCCTGTCGTGCGCTTGCCGTGAGGGCCGGTCCGCCGGATGTGCCGCCCATGGCGGTCGATGCGGTGATCACCTGGGTCGATGGCTCGGACCCCGCGCATCGGCGCAAGCTGGCGGCGTATCTGGGCAAACTGCCCCACGCCCGACCTGCCGCCGCTGATGCCACCCGCTTCGATGACAGCGGCGAAATCGAATACTGCATCGCCTCGTTGCTGCGCTTCGCGCCGTGGCTCGGGACGATCTTCATCGTCAGCGATGCACAGTCGCCTGCGTTGCTGCAGCAACTGGCCGGAACGCGCTTCGCCGAGCGTGTGCGCGTGGTAGACCACCGCGAGATATTCCGCGGTTACGAGCGCTACCTGCCCACCTTCAGCAACCGAGCCATCGAGGCGATGCTCTGGCGGATTCCCGGGCTAGCCGAGCACTTCCTGTACTTGAACGACGATTTCCAGCTGATCCAGCCGGTGGCGGTCGAGGATTTCTTCAGCGCCAATGGCGTGGTGTTGCGCGGCCGCTGGCGAGTCAGCTCGAGCCGCCGTCGAAGTGCCGCGGCAAAGCGGCAGATCATCGCGCTGGCCTGGCGTCTTGGCCTGATTGATATGGAGGCACGGGCGCTGGCTCGGCCGGGCAACCACACCGCCCAGCAGCTCAGCGCGCGCATGGCCGGCTACGAAGACAGGTACTTCCAGGTCCCACATTGCCCGCACCCGGCGCGTAAATCGGTGCTGGCTGAATATTTCGCCGCGCATCCGGCGCAGCTGGAAGGCAATCTTCGGCAGCGCTTGCGTTCCAGCGAGCAGTTCCTGACCCTGACCCTGGCCAATCACCTCGAACTGAGGTCCGGAAGCGCCACTATCGACAACCGCCTGCGGCCGGTGCGGCTGAAGCCAGCGTCGCAGTGGCGCAGTTCGCTGCTCCGGCAGCTAGGCCGCGCCGACCGTGACCCAAGCGTAGCCTTCGCCTGCGTGCAGAGCCTTGACCTCGCCACTGCTAGCAAGCGCGCGCTGATCCTCGCATGGCTGGACCGACGGGTCGGGCGGCTGGCGACCCTGATCGACGCGAGGCTGTCTAGTAAAGATCCATAGGATCCACGTCGATCGACCAGCGCACTTTTCGCGCCGATTTCAGTTTGTACAATCCGGGGATCCAGTTTCCCAGCGCCGCCTGCAACGCCGGCCGCAGGTCGGCACTGAGCAGCAACTGCCCGCGCGCCTTGCCGGCACGGCGGGCCATGGGCGCGGGCATCGGCGCGGTTGCGTGCACCCCGGCGACTGGCGCAAAAGCCACGCGCGCGTCCCGAAGGAAGTGCTGGACGTCGCCCTCGAGCAATGCCTCGGCCCGCAACATGGCCAGATGGGTGAATGGCGGAAATCCGGCCGCCTCGCGCTCGGCTAGCGCCAGAGCGGCCACGGCCGGATAACCGCCGACCAGCAGCGTCTTGAGCAGTGGATGCTCCGGATGATGCGTCTGCAGCAGCACCTCGCCCGGCAGCTCGGCGCGGCCAGCACGGCCGGCTACCTGGACCAGCAGCTGCGCCAATCGCTCGCCAGCCCGGAAGTCGGCGGAAAACAAACCTTCATCCACGCCAACCACCGCCACCAGCGTCAGCCGCGGCAGGTCATGGCCCTTGGCCAGCATCTGCGTGCCGACCAGAATGCCCGAAGCATCGCCAAACGCTGACAGGTGCTTTTCCAGCGCGCCGCGACGTCGAGTGGTTTCGCGATCGATGCGAAGCAGTACCGCGTCCGGGAAGCGCGCGGCCAAGGCTTCCTCGAGCCGCTCCGTGCCCACGCCCTGCGCTTGCAGTCCCAGGCTCGCGCAGTCCGGACAGCTCAGCGGCCGGTGGCCGCGCGCGCCGCAGTGATGGCAGATCAAGGTGCGGCCGGCGCCGTGTACGGTCATCGGTGCGTCGCAGCGCTTGCAGGCGGCGGTCCAGCCGCAATCGTGGCAGGTCAGTACCGGCGCGTAGCCGCGGCGGTTCTTGAACACCAGCGCCTGCTCGCCTCGGGACAGGCAGGCGCCAATGGCGGTGAACACATCGTTGGACAGCCCGTCCGTCAACAGGCGCTTGCGCACGTCGATGACGCGTACCTGCGGGGGCCGGGCGGCGCCGGCCCGTTGTGGCAGGCGCAACAGCGTGTAGCGGCCGGACAATGCGTTGTGCAGCGACTCCAGCGACGGGGTCGCGCTGCCGAGAAGCACCGGGATAGCCAGCGCCCGGCCGCGTACCAGGGCGACGTCGCGGGCGTGATAGCGGATGCCGTCCTGCTGCTTGTAGGAGCCGTCGTGTTCCTCGTCGATGACGATCAGGCCCGCGTCCGGCAAAGGCGTGAAAATCGCCGACCTTGTGCCTACCAGGACACGGGCCTCGCCGCGGGACATGGCAAGCCATGCCCGCGCGCGTTCGCCATCGGCCAGGCCCGAGTGCATTGCCACCACCGGCACGCCGAGACGCGAGCGAAACCGTTGCAGCATTTGCGGCGTCAAGCCAATTTCGGGCACCAGCACGAGAGCCTGCTTGCCGTTGCGCAGGCAGTCGCCGATCGCCTGCAGGTAAACCTCGGTCTTGCCGCTGCCCGTCACCCCCTCCAGCAGCACGGGGCGAAAACCGGAGCCCTGGCGCAGGCACTCGACGGCGGACACTTGCGCGCTGTTGAGCGTGGGCGCGGGCGCATGCGGCAGGACACTGGCTGGACTTTCCAACGGCAGTCTTTCGACGAGGCCGCGCTTGTGCAGGGAGCGCGCTGCCACCCGCCAACCTTCGAAAGTTTGCTCCAGCGCATCCTCACCCAGCGCGGCGACGGCCAGGGCCTGCAAGAGCCGCCGCGGCCGCCCCTGCCCCTGCACCGAACCCAGGGAGCTCCGCCCAGCCTCGGTCAGCGACCAGCCGTAGGCGCTGGTTTCAGGTAAGGGCTGCCCGTCCCGCAACGCAACCGGCAAGGCGGCAGCCAGCACCTCGCCCAAAGGCGCGTGGTAGTAGCGCGCACAGAAGCGCAGGGTTTCCAGCAGCTCATTGTCGAGCAGGGCGACCGGGTCAAGCACGCAATGCGCCCGCTTGAGGGCGGGGCCGCCCTCGGCCACCGGCAGGACCACGGCAATGACCAGGCCTACCTGTTCACCGCGACCGAACGGAATACGCACGCGCCGACCCACCCAGCTGGGATCAGCGACCATCCCCTCTGGTGGCAAATAATCGAAGTTGCGCGGCAAGGGCACGGGTACCGCGACAGTGAGCAGGAGTTCGGGAGCGGCAGGCATGCCAAAGTCTAGCGGCAACGACGGGCCGCCCCCGCGCACGGTCGGTTTACTTGCAGCACAGTGCTCACAAACGGCGCAGGAAGGTGGGCTAAGCTACTGCCAGTCAACAGGAAAGGCGCTTATCCACACGTTCTGTGGATAAGTCTGTGCACGAGGCTCATTGCACGAATGCGCATCCCGGCGGAATTGGCTGCTTTTACCGCCTTGGCGATTTTTTAACCAACGCTACAAAATCTTTCTAAATCAAGGACCTGCTATCCCGATGCCGATGCGATCAAGCGCAAATGGATGTGTTCGACCCCCTTTGCCGCTTGCAAAAGCACGCTGTGCACAACGTTCCACGCGCAGAGCCGCGTCAGCATTGGCGGAGCATGAATTTTTGTCATGTCAAGCCGCTGCTCCACGGCGCTGGCGGTCGGGATTTTGCCAATGAGTTCGTCAGCGGAAGTGACACACGCGCCGATTCCAGCCCTGCAAGCGTTCCTCCACGGCATCGAAGTACGTGCCTTCGTCCTCGCACTCAACCAGAGCGGGGATGCCGCGTCCGCGATGGCCATACTGGAGTCGACGGTTGCCGAACTGACCAGCCGTATCGCACGGTTGCCACTGGGCCAGTGGCCGCTGGAATTCTGGAAGGCGTTGCTGGAGCAGCCAGGCATGGCTCGCGCCCACGCGCCCGGCTCGCCCATGGCCATGCTGCCGCCTGGCCCACGCGCGGCGCTGTTGCTCAGAATGGTTGCCGGACTCGATCCGATCCACGCCGCCCAGGTTCTGCAAGTCAGCCCTGCTGCCTATGCCCGTGCCCTGCAACAGTCCCTCGCCGACTTCGGACTGGACGATCCGGCGGTGCAGGCATTGCGCGAGCAATTGCATGCGCAGGTCCATCAGCCCTCAGCGGCCCAACGGGAAGCACTGGCACGACTGCGAGCGCGCCATCTGGCAAATCGGGAGCCAGCTGCCGTGACTGCACCGGCGTTCGTGAGTCCCGTTCAGACGCGGCGCAGGCATTGGCCATGGCTGATCGCGGGACTAATCGTGGTCATCCTCATCGGCAGCTTTTACTGGCCGCTGCACTCCGCGCTTGCGCCCGGGCACAGTGAGCCATTGCCAGCCGACCTGGTGCCGGCCCCGCCTGCACTCAGCGATGCCGTGGTCGTGACCCACCCGGACTACACGCAATTGGCCCGGGCAGACGATGCACGCATGGCGGAGCATTTGGACTTCCTGAGCTGGCTTGCCGCTTCCGCGCCGCCTGGGCCGGCGGCCGCGACTGCTGGCCAGGCGCCAGAAGCAGACGCCTCGTTCCCCCCCGGGCAGGCCGAGTTGCTCAGTTCCGCGCGGTCTGCCTGGCCCATGCTGGACGCCTCCACCCGCGCTGGACTGATAGCCAACGCCCGGGACTGGCAAGCTCGCTCGCAAGCCGAGCATGGCGCGATCCGGCAGCGGCTTCGCGCCTGGGATGTCTTGCCTGCGCGCGCGCGGGCGCAGCGCCGCGCCCCGTTTCGTGCGTGGATTACCCTGGCCCCTGCGCAACAGCAGCGGGTGCGCCATGCCAGTGAGACTCTGGGGCGCACGCCCGCACTGGCCCAGCAGGAGCTCCGCAGCCAGTTCGCCGCACTGCCGGAGGATTCGCAACGGCTGTGGTGGCTGGGGCCAACGCTTGGCGAAGAGCTGGCGCCGATATCCTCACTGTTCGGCTTTCTGCCCGAGAGCGAGCGGGGTTCGTTGCTGGCCGCGCTAAGCACCCTCGATGAGCCATCCCGCCGCGATCTGGCCGCCTTGGCCCCGCGGCTTACCGAGACTCGTCGGCAAGCGCTGCGGCAAGCCCTGATCCATGCCCCGGCGGCCCGCCGCGGGGACCTGATCCGGGCCGCGCTGGCCCAATAAACCTGCGCATTACATGGTCAGCAGTCCAACCAGCATGGCGCCAACCAGCGCCACGCTCAGCAACACCACGTAGCACAAGCCGAGCACGAAATACTTCAGGACTGTCAGGATCCAGCCCTGCCCATATACGCGCTTTTGCATCAGCAGCACGTAGACCGGGATCCAGGCCGAAGTCAGGCCGATCGCCCAGCCCAGCAGTCCGTTGAGGAAGCCTGACTGCGGCGCCAGCAGGTCCTGTATCCAGCGAAACGCAAGTACCAGCGTCAATGCCAGCGATATGAAGCTGTGGCTGTGCAAGGCCACGATCAGGTGCTCCATGTACAGCCGGCGTTTGAACCAGTAGGCAATCTTCAGCATCAGCGCAAACACCGGCATCAACACGATCAGCGTCTGCGGCAGGACATTGAACAAGGCATCGATCAGCGGCTTCTGGTTGCCGCTGGCCTTGAGTACGTCGCGGGCATGCTTGAGCCGGCGGTTCAACAGACCGTTCAACGGTTTCGGCAGCCA
>JAYSXN010000302.1:0-31718 GCA_043717405.1 Gammaproteobacteria bacterium | reverse complement strand
CCGCCTCCAGCAAACTGCCGAGCACTGTTTCCACGGCGGTTTCCCAGCCCGGCGACACAGCAAGGGCCTCGCCCAGCCGCATGTTGGACGCAAGCTCGTTGTGCTTCAGCCAATCGAACGCGACGTTCTTTTCCTGGCCGAGCGCGGCATGCTGCAGCGCTTCAAGCGAGGCCAGGCGGCCACGCGCGGCTTGCATCTGCTTGCGCACTTCGTTGAGCTCGCCCTGCAGGAGTCGTTGTTGTTCCTGCTGTTCGGCGAGCGCGGCCTTGCGTGAATCCAGCTGCGTGCCGAGTTCCTCGAGCGCGGCCTTGCCCTGATCATGGTCGATAGCTAGTTGACTGATGCTGCCCGCCAGCGCTGCGGTATCAAGGCCCGCGCGCTCTGCGCTCAACACCTCGCGGCGCCGCGCCGCATCGGCCGATTGTCGTTCGAGGTACTGGATTCGAGTGCGTTCGACTTCCGCCCAGCGAGATGACTCGGCCTGCGCAAGCGCATAGGCATCCCAGGCCTGCTGCCAGTCCTGAAGTGCCGCCTCGGCCGCTTTCAGTGCTTCCTGCCGCGCCTGGTCTTCACCGTCCAAGCCGAGCAACCGGGGCTCGGCTTCGGCAATTCCGCTGCGCAATTCACCAAGCTGACGCTCGTCGCCGGTGATGTGCTCGCCGATCTCCGCGAACGAGGCGTCGGCATCGGCACGCGCGGTTTCCAGCCGTTGCTTCAACTCGCGCTGGTGGGTGATCTGTTGCTCGATACGCGCCAGCTCGCCACCGACGCGATAGCCTTCGGCCTGCACCGCTCCAAGTTTTTCGCTGGCTTCCGACGCTTGCGCGCGGCAGCTCTCGATCTGCGCCTCGGCCGAACGCTGCTCGGCCAGAATGCGCTGCAATTCCAGTTCGTCCCGGGTCAACAACTGCCGGAGTTCACCGAGTTCGGTATCGAGCTTCTGCCATTCCAGCGCCTTCAACTGCGCGTCCTTGTTCACCCGATCGGCCTGCAGTGCCTGGTACTGCTCGGCGGCGCGTGCCTGGCGCTTGAGGTGCTCCAGCTGCTTGTCCACTTCTTCACGCAGGTCGGTCAGCCGCTCGAGATTTTCGCGCGTGTGGCGGATGCGCGTTTCGGTTTCCTTGCGCCGCTCCTTGTACTTGGAAATACCGGCGGCTTCCTCGAGGTAGACGCGCAAATCCTCGGGCTTGGCCTCGATGATCTGCGAGATCATGCCTTGCTCGATGATCGAATAGCTGCGCGCGCCAAGGCCGGTGCCGAGGAACAGGTCGGTGATGTCGCGCCGGCGGCAGCGCGCGCCATTGAGGTAATAGTTCGATTGCCCGTCGCGGCTGACCGAGCGCTTCACGGAGATTTCGGCGTAGCGCGCGTACTCGCCGCCGATGGCGCCTTCGGAGTTATCGAAGAGCAATTCAACCGTCGCCTGGCTGACCGGCTTGCGACTGGAGGAGCCGGCAAAGATGACATCGGTCAAGCTGTCGCCGCGCAGGCGGCTGGCCGAGCTTTCGCCCATCACCCAGCGCACGGCATCGATGATGTTGGATTTGCCGCAGCCGTTCGGGCCCACCACGCCGGTCATGTTGGTGGGCAGGTGCAGCACGGTTGGATCGACGAAAGACTTGAAGCCGGACAGCTTTATCGTGGAAAGGCGCATGCTAACTCGTTGATTTTACTCGGGACCAGGCGGGCCGCGTCGCGGTCCCTCTGCAGTATACCAGCGCGCTCGCGGCTGCCTTGCCGATCCTCCGCCCGACCCGCCGCGCCAGCCCCGTCCGGCTCAGTCGTGCAGGTGCCCGGGTGCATCCACAGGCGCGCCTGCGCCTTCCACCCGGTCCAGGAAATCCACCGCCCGGCGCAGGTGCGGAATGACGATGCTGCCGCCAACCACCAGCGCCACGCTGAAGGTCTCGAAGAACTCATCGCGGGTGACGCCAGCCTGGCTGCATTGGGCAATGTGATAGCTGATGCAGTCGTCGCAGCGCAGCACCATGGAAGCGACAAGGCCCAGCAGTTCCTTGGTTTTAAGATTGAGCGCGCCGTCCTTGTAGGTCTGCGTGTCGAGCGCAAAAAAACGCCGCACGACCTGGTTGTCCTGCGCCAGGATGCGTTCGTTCATGCGCTGTCGATATTGGTTGAACTCGGCGAGACGATCACCCTCGCCGCTGCTCATCGCGCGGTTTCCAGCATCGGGCGCAGGCCGCCGCTGCGGTCGAGCGCAACCAGCTCGTCGTAGCCGCCCACGTGGGTGCCGTTGATGAATATCTGTGGCACGGAACTGCGCCGTGTTTTTTCCATCATCGCAGCGCGGGCCACCGGGTCGGTGTCGACCCGCACCTCGGTGTAGGTGGCGCCCCGGGATTTAAGGAAGTTCTTCGCCGCAACGCAGTACGGACACACACCGGTGGTATACATGATGACTTCGGACACGCTGTTCTCCTGTACTGCACCTAGGATGGGGCCGGACGGGAACATTTTACAGGGCCAACGGTCGAAGCCGGGCTTAACCGGCGATTCACTCCGCTGCGCCACGCCTGCGCCATGCTGGCCAACCTGAAGGAGGCACCGTGCGACCACTGATTCCGCTTGTCGCTGCCACCGTGCTGGCGCTGGCCGCCGTGCCGCGCGTTCCCGCGCAGGAAGCCGGTTTGCCGGACATCGGTTCCTCGGCTGGCGAACTGTTGAGCCCGAAGGAAGAAGTCGAGTACGGCGCCTACACCCTGTACCAGCTGCGCCGCTATGGTTATGTGCTGGACGATCCGCTGGTCGATGCATGGATCAACTCGGTCGGCCATCGGCTCGCCGCCGCCTCCGATCGACCCGAGCAGCACTTCGAGTTTTTCCTCATGCGTGACCGGCAGATCAATGCCTTCGCGACACTTGGCGGTTATGTCGCGGTCAACTCCGGCACCATCCTCACCGCGGACAATGAAGACGAACTCGCCGGCGTGCTGGCCCACGAGATCTCCCACGTAACGCAAAGACACGTGCTGCGCGCGGTGGAGCAGGCAAAAAAGGACCAGATCCCGATCATGCTCGCCACCCTGGGCATGATCATCGCCGCCCAGCAGAGCGGCGGCCACGACGCCAATGGGCGCTCGAGCAGCGGGGATGCCATCCAGGCCGCGGTCGTCGGTGGCCAGGCCCTGGCTGCGCAGCGGCAGATCAACTACACGCGCTCCAGCGAAGCCGAAGCCGACCGCGTCGGTATCCAGACGCTGTTCCAGGCCGGCTACGACCCGAACGGCATGGGCAATTTCTTCGAGCGCATGGATCGGCTGACCCGCGGCAATTCCGGCGGTTACAACACCCCGTCCTACCTGCAGACACACCCGGTCACGACCACGCGGCTCAGCGAAGCGCGCGAACGCGCGTCCCGCTTGTTGCGCGAGAAACCCTACGCCGGCGTCAAGACCGCGCAGCCCAGCCTGCTGCTGCCCTACGGCTTGAGCGTTGCTGCTACGACGAGTGCGCAGGCCAGCACGCCACAGCGCATGTTTCCCTGGGCTCGCGAACGCCTGCGCGTCCTGACCGCGACGAGTCCGGCGCTGGCATTGAAGGAAACCCGCACGGCCGTCGAGCAGGCCGGGCCGAAGGCGACGGATCCGCAGCGCTATGCATTGGCGCTGGCGCAGATCCTGGTCGGCTATCCGGCGGCGGCCGAAGACAGCTTGCTCGCCCTCGCAAAGGCCCACCCGGACAATCTGTGGATTGGCATCGCGCTCGCCGACAACGCCTTCCTGGCGCGCAACGAAGTTTTGGCACGCAAACGCTATGAACAATTGCTCGCAAGCCATCCGGACGATCGTTCGGTTTGCCTGAGTTATGCGCAGACGCTGAATGCCATCGGCGGCGCCGATGCCGGCCGGCGCGCGCAGGCGATCCTGCGGCCGCTGCTATCGGCCAACACCGACGACCCGGTGTTCCAGCGTGATTACGCACGCGCCAGCGAACTGGCCGGCGACGTGCCGCGCGCTGCCGAAGCGTATGCCGAGGCGGCTTATCTGAATGGCCGTGCCGAGGACGCGCTCAACCAGCTCAACGCCCTGCTCAAGCGCAACGATTTGAGCTACATCCAGCGCACGCGCATCGAAGCCCGCATCACGGCGATGACCCCGGAAGTGCTGTACATGCAGCGCAAGAAGATCAAACCGCAGGACATTCCCGGCGACCAGGGTTGAGGCCCGCGCATCGGACAGCACGCCGCCGATAGCCGTTATCATGGGCGCATGACCGCGAGCTTGCCCGCCAGCATCGACGCCACCGACAGCGAACTATTCCTCAACCGGGAGTTGTCGCAGCTGGAGTTCAACTTCCGCGTGCTGGCTCAGGCGCAGGACTTGCGCATGCCCCTGCTTGAGCGCCTGCGCTACCTGTGCATCGCCTGCACCAACCTCGATGAATTCTTCGAGGTGCGCGTCGCGACGGTGCTGACGGCGCTGGAATTCGGCGCGCCGTTATTGCCTGATCGCATGGAGCCCGGCAAGGCGCTGGAAAAAGTGCACGCCATGGCCGGCAGGCTGGTGCAGGAGCAATACCGCCTCTGGAATGACAGCCTGCGCCCGGCCTTGAATGCCGCCGGCATCCGGGTGCTGACACGCGACAGCTGGAGCGCGCGGCAAAAACGCTGGCTGCAGCGCTACTTCAATGACGAGGTGCTGCCGGTCCTGTCGCCGCTGGGGCTGGACCCGGCACATCCGTTCCCCAGGATACTCAACAAGAGCCTGAACGTCGTCGTGGTGCTCGAGGGCAAGGATGCATTTGGCCGGAAGGGCGGCATGGCCATCGTGCGCGCGCCGCGCTCGCTGCCGCGCATCATCCAGATCCCGGAGGATATCTCCGGCGGCAAGCATGACTTCGTGTTCCTGTCGGCGGTGCTGACTGCTTTCGTCGACGACCTGTTTCCGGGAATGAAGGTCAAGGGCGCCTACCAGTTCCGGGTAACGCGTAATTCTGAATTGTTCGTCGACGAGGAAGAAGTGGAGAACCTCGCCAGTGCATTGAAAGGGGAGTTGCTCAGCCGTGGATTCCGCCCCGCGGTGCGCCTGGAAATCGCCGAGAACTGCCCGCGTTCAATCGTCGACACCTTGTTGCTCAATTTCAATCTCAAGCAGAACGCCGTCTATCGAATCAATGGTCCGGTCAACCTCAATCGAGTGATCCAGGTGTACGACCTGGCCAATCGGCCGGACCTGAAGTTCCCGCCGTTCAAGGCGGCGCAAGCCAATATCGACGAGGAAACGCCGTTCAAGACCCTGCGCGCGCATGACGTTCTGCTGCACCATCCCTTCGAAAGCTTCAGCAGCGTGACCGACCTGTTGCAGGTCGCCGCCAGCGACCCCAACGTGCTCGCGATAAAGCAGACGCTGTACCGCACCGGCAAGGATTCGCGGATCATCGAGCACCTCATCACTGCGGCGCGCAACGGCAAGGACGTCAGCGTCGTGGTCGAATTGCGTGCGCGCTTCGACGAGGAGGCCAACCTGAGCCTGGCCGATCGTCTGCAGGAAGCCGGCGTGCAGGTCATGTACGGCGTGGTCGGGCACAAAACCCACGCGAAAATGATGCTGATCGTCAGGCGCGAAGGCAGCACCCTTCGCCGCTACGTGCACCTGGGCACTGGCAACTACCATTCGGGCAACGCACGTCTGTACACCGACATCGGCTTGATGACTTCGAATCCGGAAATATGCGCGGACGTGCACGGCCTGTTCCAGCAATTGTCGGGCCTGGCGCCGGCGATGAAGCTGAAGCGACTGATGGCCTCGCCCTTCACCCTGCACAAGGGCTTGCTCAGCAAGATCGACCGCGAAGCGGGGCTGGCGAAGGCTGGCAAGCCTGGACACATCATCGCCAAGATG
The DNA here is from genome assembly GCA_043717405.1 of Gammaproteobacteria bacterium. Taxonomy (GTDB): domain Bacteria; phylum Pseudomonadota; class Gammaproteobacteria; order Xanthomonadales; family Xanthomonadaceae; genus Arenimonas. The sequence continues at coordinate 25,860 of JAYSXN010000302.1, read as the reverse complement.
AATGCCTTGAACGAGGCTGGGGTGATAGGCGCCCTCTACGATGCGTCGCAAGCCGGGGTCAGGATCGAGTTGATCGTGCGCGGCGCCTGCTGCCTGCGACCCGGGGTACCGGGCCTTTCGGAAAACATCAGCGTGCGTTCGGTGGTTGGGCGTTTCCTCGAGCACAGTCGCGTGTACTGGTTCGGCAACAACGGCAAGCCGGAGATCTTCTGTTCCAGCGCCGACTGGATGGAACGCAACCTGCTGCGACGGGTCGAGACCTGCTATCCAATCCTGGACCCGGTGCTCGCGCAGCGCGTGTTCGAGGAAGAACTTTCAAATTACCTGCTGGACAATGAGCAAGCCTGGTTCCTGCGCGCCGATGGCTCCTACGCGAGGGTGTTGCCCGAGGCCGGGGCGCCGGCCTATTCCGCGCAAGACGCGCTGCTGGAAAAACTGTGCGGATGAACGATGCCAGCTGCTGAATCAAGGCTATTGCCCGACGGCGAACTGCTTGCCGCGGTGGACCTGGGCTCGAACAGTTTCCACATGGTGGTGGCGCGCTCGGTGCTGGGGCAGCTGCGCATCGTCGACCGCCTAAAGGAACACGTGCGCCTGGCCGAAGGACTCGACGGCGACGGCGGCCTGAGCGAAGCAGCGCTGATCCGTGCGCATGATTGCCTGGAGCGTTTCGGGCAACGCCTGGCGATGATCCCCAGGCATTGCGTGCGGGCCATCGCGACCAACACGGTGCGCCAACTGCGCCAGCCGCAAAACTTCCTGATGCCCGCCGAAGCTGCGCTCGGGCACGACATTGAAATCGTCTCGGGTCGTGAAGAAGCGCGCCTGATCTATCTCGGCGTTGCGCATGGCAATCCGCCCGGCGACCGGCAACGCCTGGTGATGGACATCGGCGGCGGCTCGACGGAGTTCATCATTGGCGCGGGCTTCGAGGCGCTTGAGCGCGAGAGCCTGCAGATGGGCTGCATTGCTACCACGCGCAGGTTTTTTGCCGACGGCAAGCTGTCGAAAAAACGCTGGAAGCAGGCTTGCACCGACATCACCGCGGAATTCCAGCAGTTCGCCTCGGCCTACCGGCACCGCGGCTGGGGAGAGGTCTATGGCAGCTCCGGAACGATCAAGGCGATCGGCGACATGGCCGAGGCCATGAAACTCACCCGCGGACCCATCACCGGCACGGCGCTGGACGAGATTCGCAACCGCCTCCTTGGATTCGACCTGACCCGCAACATCCGACTGCCCGGTTTGCCGGCCGATCGCCGCCCGGTGATTGCCGGCGGCTTGCTGATCCTGGACGCGGCATTTTCCGAGTTGAAACTGCAACATATGCAGGTCAGCGATTTCGCCCTGCGCGAGGGCGTGCTCTACGACATCCTCGGCCGCGGCAGCCAGCATGATCCGCGCGATGCCTCGATCGCTGCATTGGCGGCGCGCTACGACGTGGACGACCAACAGGCTACCCGCGTGGAGGCGACGGCGCTTGCGCTGTTCGACCAGGTTTCCGCCAGCTGGCAACTCACCGGCGAGGATCGGCGTTTGCTTGCATGGTCCGCGCGCATCCATGAAATCGGCTTGGCCGTGGCGCACAGCCAGTACCACCAGCACGGCGCCTACCTGATCGAATATTCCGACGTGGCGGGCTTTTCAAAAACCGAGCAGCAGTTCCTTGCCGCACTGTTGCGCAACCAGCGGCGCGGGCTGCATTTGCCGAGCATCGAAGGCCTCACCGATCGCCTGGCCATTGCGGCATTGCACTGCGCGCAGTTGCTGCGCCTGGCCGTGCTGCTGCACCGCAGCCATGACCGCAATGCGATTCCGGCGCACCGGTTGCGCGCATCGGGCAATCTTTTGCAACTCGCGCTGGACAACGAATGGCTGGCCGCGAATCCACTGACCCAGGCCGACCTGTGCACCGAGATCGAATACCTGCGCGAGAATGACCTGACCCTGGAGTTGCTGCCCGCCTGACACTCAGAGCAAACTGTCTATCGGCAGCATCTTGAGCAACAGCACGGCGGCGCGGCGGGCAGGTCCCACGCCCGGTTCATGATCGACGGTTACCGTCTTGCTGCCTTCAGCAGACGTCCAGAGCAACTGCCCGTTGCCGTTGGGAACACCCTTGGACCCTTCCAGCCCAAGCTGATAGGAGTTGGCCGGCAAAGTGACGGTTTCAAAAAATGCCGCGACGGCCTTGGCCAGCGACGGCGAATCCACGACCACGCCCATCTCCGTGTTCAGCAGCTTGGAGCGCTCATCCATGTTCATCGAACCGATGAAAACGTAGCGCCGGTCCACCACGAAGGACTTTGCGTGCAGGCTCACTCCGGAGGAGCCGCCATACTCGGTGATCGTCTGCTTGGTACCCGCTTCGGGCTTGAGCTCGAACAGGTCGACGCCGCCGGCGAGCAAGGCATGGCGATGGGCGGCGTAACCGGTGTGCACGGCCGGTTCGTCGGTGGAGGCAAGCGAATTGGTGAGCACGCGCACCTTGACGTCACGCTTGGCGAGCGCGATGAAGTTCTTCTCATCCTCGTTGCTGGGCACGAAATAAGGCGAGATCACCAGCACTTCGGAAGTCGCGCCATTGATCAGCGCATGCAGCGCCGGACCGATGCGCAGGTCGGGCTGGTCGGCTGCACCGGGCTGGATTTTTTCCGGCTGGTCGGCCACCAGAACCGAGGAACCCCAGTACCACTGTCCCTGCCGGTCGGCAGTCGCACCGTTGGGCAACTCGGCCAGCACAGCCTGCGCATAGTCGGATTGCGAGAAGGAGCGCACGTGTTTTTCGAGTGTTGCGCGCAACCCGGGCAGGTCAGCGGCCTGGCTCGCCGGATGGCTATAAGCGCTGACCGGAATCGCGGCGGCATCGTTCCAGTAGGAATCGAAGGCCTTCGATGCCTGCTGCACTACCGGTCCTATGCACAGCAGGTCAAGATCGCGGAAGTTGCTCTCGCTGCTCGCGCCAAAATAGTCGTCGGCAATATTGCGGCCGCCGACCACTGCCACCTTGTTGTCGGCGATGAAGCTCTTGTTGTGCATGCGCCGGTTCAGGCGACGGAAATCCAGCAGCATCTGCGCCGCGCGCGCGATGGCGCCCGGCTCGCGAGTGCTGAACGGATTGAACAGGCGTACCTCTATGTTCGGGTGCGCGTCCAGGGATTCGAACATCCTGATCTGGTCGCCCAGCTTGATGTCATCGAGCAGCAGGCGCACGCGCACGCCGCGGTCGGCGGCCTGCAACAGGTGCAGCGCGATCAGCTTGCCGGTGTCGTCGTCCTTGAAGATGTAGTACTGCAGATCCAGCGAGTGCTCGGCGTGGTCGGCCAGGGTCACCCGGCTCATCAGTGCGTTGGTGCTCAGCGTCATCAACCGGAAGCCGGACTGATCCGGCAAATGGCGGTCGCGTTCCGAATCGATATATTGCGCCGACGGCGTATCGACCGCGGGCGGCAGGGCCTGGGACGGCGTTTTTGCGACGTCCTTGGGCAACGTTGCGCAACTTGCCAGCAGGGCGCCGAGCAGCAGCGCCCACGCAAAGTTTCTGATCCGTGACTCGTCCATATGCCGCTCCGGCCGCAATCGTGCGGCAACGATAGAGCCGCTGGACAGCAATCTACTGTATGCAAACGCACATTGTTCGACGGCCGACGCATTGATGCCGGCTTACATTTAGCTAGGCGTCATCGCGAGCCCACCGTGTTCGGCCCCGGCCTCGTTGTCCAAGCCACAGCCAAGACTATATCCTCGCAGGCATGAATTACCGACACGCCTTCCATGCCGGCAACCACGCCGATGTCTTCAAGCACGTGGTGCTGCTCGCGCTTATCGATGCCTTCAAGCGGAAAGACACGCCATTCTTCGCGCTCGACACCCATGCCGGCCGCGGCCAGTACCTGCTGCAGGGCGAGCAATCGGACAAGACCGGCGAGGCGCGGGGCGGCATCTTCCGCCTGTTCGTGCTGCATGGCCTGCCGGCGCCGGTGCAAGTTTACCTGAAGCGGGTGCAAGCGGACAATCCGGTCGGCGCACTGGTGTCGTATCCGGGTTCACCGCTGCTGATTGCCCGCGCGATGCGCGAAAGCGACCACCTGTCCGCCTGCGAGCTGCAAGCCGACGAGGCGAGGGCGCTTGCGCAGCTTTTCCGCAGCGACAAGCGGGTCAGCGTCATGACGCGTGACGGCTATGCGGCGATGAAGGCCTTGCTGCCGCCGAAGGAGAAACGCGGCTTCGTGCTGATCGATCCGCCGTACGAGGCACAGGATGAGGAGTTCGGGCTCATTTTGGCGGCACTGAAAGATGCACTGGTGCGCTGGCCCACGGGGACCTACGCGCTCTGGTACCCGATCAAACGCCGGCGCACGCTGCTGCCGTTCATGCGCAAGGTCGCCCTGCTGCCATGCAAGTCGGCACTGTCCATGGAACTTCTGGTGCGCCCCGACGATTCGCCGTTGCGGCTCAATGGCAGTGGCATGCTGCTGATCAATCCACCATACCAGCTCGATCGCGAGATGGCGCCGGTGTTGCCCGTGCTTGCCAAGCTGCTTGGCGATCGTGATCCAGAGTGGTCGTCGCAATGGATCAGGCAGGAAGCATGAAGCGCCTGCCCGGATCGGCGTCCACGCGCATCCTGCTGGCACTGGCGGCTGGCCTGGTTGCCGGCAGCGCCTTGTCCGCATTCACGCCGTCGCTGGTCGCCGCCGTTACCTCCGTCGCCGACCCGGTGGGCAGCCTATGGCTGAGCGCGCTGCGCATGACCATCGTGCCGTTGGTTTTTTCCTTGCTGGTCACCGGCATCGCCTCTACCGCGCACACCGCGTCGGCCGGAGGCCTTGCCGCTCGCGCGCTCATCTATTTCGTAGTCGTGCTGCTGGCAGCGGCACTGTTCGGTGAATTGGCGGTGGCTGCATTCCTGCACGCCTGGCCGATTCCGGCCGCGGCTGCCGAGGCCATGCGCAGCGGCATTGGCGCTGACGCTGCGTCCCTCGTGCCCACGCCGGGCTCGCTGTCGGTCTGGCTGGTCTCGATCATCCCGACCAATCCAATCAAGGCCGCAGCCGATGGAGAAATGCTGCCGCTGGTGCTGTTCGCGTTGATGTTCGCCTTCGCGGTTGCGAGCCTGGCGAGGGAGCGCGCGCGCCTGCTCGTGGATGTCTTCCAGGCCATCGTCGATGCGATGCTGGTGATCGTCGGCTGGGTGATCCTGGCAGCGCCAGTGGGCGTCTTTGCACTGGCCCTGGTGCTGGGCGCCCGCGCTGGCTTCGTCGCCGCTGGCGCACTCGCGCACTATCTCGTGCTGCTGGTGCTGGTGCAGGTGTTGCTGATCGTCCTGATTTATCCCTGCGTCGCGTTGGGCGCAAGGATCGCGATGCCACGGTTTGCCCGCGCCGCGGCTCCGGCGCAGGCGCTGGCAGTCAGCACGCAATCATCATTGGCCTGCCTGCCATCCATGGTCGAGGCATCGGCGCAACTGCAAGTGCCGGTGACGGTTACCGGGCTGGTACTGCCGCTGGCGGTGTCGGTATTTCGCATCACCAGTCCAGTAGCAAACATCGCGGTGGTCCTGTACAGCGCTTCACTGTTCGGAGTCGATCTTTCGTTCACGCAGTACGCGGCCGGCGCAGTGATCGCGTTGGTGATGAGTTTCGCCTCGGTCGGCCTGCCGGGCCAGGTGTCCTTCTTCACCTCGATTGCGCCGATCTGCCTGGTCATGGGCGTGCCGGTGCTGGCCTTGCCGCTGCTGCTCGCGGTGGAGACGATCCCGGATATTTTCCGGACCATCGGCAACGTGACCGGCGATATCGGCATGACGGCCGTCCTGGCGCGCCATGTACCCACTGCCGACGAGCCCGCTACCGATGAGGCGTTGCCGGGCTAACCAGCATTCCGAAAATTCCCGCACCGGTGAAGTGCGCTTTGCCTGCCGCTGTTAAGCTGTGCGGCTGATGAATTCACCGCCCCGCTTCCCCATTCCCTCCCGTCCGCGCGCCGGCCAGCAGCGTGCCTACTGGCGAGTGCCGAGCAGTGCCAGTGCGCTCGCCGTCGCCCTGGCCGAACTGGCGCGCAGCCACGATGGCCTGGTACTCGCGGTGACACGCGACACGCACGCTGCGCAGTCCTTGCAACACGACCTGCGCGTGCTGGCCGAAGACCTGCCGGTGCTGCATTTCCCCGACTGGGAAACCCTGCCCTACGACCTGTTCAGTCCGCACCCGGACATCGTGTCGCAACGGGTTGCCGCGTTGTATCGCCTGCCTGCGACAAGGCGTGGCGTTCTTGTGGTGCCGGTGTCGTCCCTGATGCAGCGCCTGCCACCCGCGAGCTGGATCGCCAGCAACGCCCTCGACCTGCGCAAAGGACAGAAGCTCGACATGGATGTAGAGAAACGTCGGCTGGAGGCATCTGGCTACCGCAACGTGCCGCAGGTGCTGGACCCGGGCGATTTCGCAGTTCGCGGCGCCCTGCTGGACTTGTTCCCGATGGGTTCTGACGTGCCCTTCCGCATCGAGTTGTTCGACGATGTCATCGACACGCTGCGCAGCTTCGATCCTGAAACCCAGCGCTCCGACCATCCGGTGGATTCGGTGCGCCTGTTGCCAGCGCGCGAATTTCCGCTGGACCTGGCCAGCACGCGCCGCGTACGTGAAAAACTCAGCGAGCGCTTCGACTTCGACCCACGCCGCTGCCCCCTGTACCAGGATTTGAAGGAAGGCGGCACGCCGGCCGGCATCGAGTACTACCTGCCCTTGTTCTTCGAACAGACGGCCTCGTTGTTCGACCACCTTGGTCCGGACACGCTGGCCGTAGTCGGCGACGGCGTGGCCGCGGCATCAGCGGCGTTCTGGGCGCAGACGACGGATCGTTGGGAGCAACGTCGCCACGACACGGAACGTCCCATCCTTCCGCCGGATGAAATCTTCCTGGCCCCCGATGCACTGCGCGCACAACTGAACCAGAAACTGCGCATCGAGGTGTGCGCACCCGGGCATCCGCAATACGCCGTCGCGCAGGCGCTGGCCGAACAACCGGTGCCGGTCCTGCCGTGGATCAGCAAGGGTGATCCGTCGGGTTCGGCGCTGCGATCGTTCCTGGACAACTATCCAGGCCGTGTCCTGCTTGCAGCCGACTCCGCCGGACGCCGTGAAGCGTTGATCGAGTTGCTCGATTCCGCGGATTTGAAGCCGGACACCGTAGCAAGCTGGGCGGCATTCGCCGGCGCGAGCCTGAAGTTCGCCATTGCCGTCGCCGCATTCGAGGAAGGCTTCGCGCTGACCGATCCGATGGTGACCGTCCTCACGGAACGGCAGTTGTTCCCCGAGCGCGCCGACCAGAGCCGCCGGCGCAAGCGCGCCACGCGTGACCCGGATGCGGTGCTGCGCGACCTGAGCGAAATCACCCTGGGCTCGCCAATCGTGCACGAGGATCACGGTGTCGGCCGCTACCAGGGCCTGGTGTCGCTGGATACCGGTGGCGTCAATGGCGAGTTCCTGTGCATCGAATACGCCAAGGGCGACAAACTGTACGTGCCGGTCGCGCAGCTGCAACTGGTCAGCCGTTATTCCGGTGCATCCCCGGAGACGGCGCCGCTGCATTCGCTGGGCGGCGAGGCCTGGGAAAAGGCCAAGCGCAAAGCCGCTGAAAAAGTGCGCGACGTCGCCGCCGAACTGCTCGATATCCAGGCGCGACGGCACGCCCGCGTCGGCCAGGCGCTGCACGCCGACCGGGCCATGTACGAGCCGTTCGCGGCAACGTTCCCGTTCGAGGAAACTCCCGACCAGGCCAGCAGCATCGAAGCCGTTATCGCCGACCTGGCCAAGCCCACGCCGATGGACCGCGTGGTCTGTGGCGATGTCGGTTTCGGCAAGACCGAAGTTGCGGTGCGCGCCGCCTTCGTTGCCGCCACCGCCGGCAAGCAGGTCGCCATCCTGGTGCCTACCACCCTGCTGGCGGAGCAGCATTACCGAAATTTCCGAGACCGCTATGCCGACTGGCCGATACGCGTCGAGGTGCTGTCACGCTTCAAGTCTGCCAAGGAAATAAAGGCCGCGTTGATCGAGGTGGCGCAAGGCCGCATCGACGTGATCGTCGGCACCCATCGTTTGCTGCAGGGCGACGTCAAGTTCAAGGACCTGGGGCTGGTCATCGTCGATGAGGAGCAGCGCTTCGGCGTGCGCCAGAAGGAAGCATTGAAGGCATTGCGTGCCGAAGTGCACCTGCTGACGCTGACCGCGACGCCGATTCCACGCACGCTGAACATGGCAATGAGCGGGCTGCGCGAGCTGTCCATCATCGGCACGCCGCCAGCGCACCGGCTTGCGGTGAAGACTTTCATCACCGCCTGGGACAACGCGCTGCTGCGCGAGGCCTTCCAGCGCGAACTGGCGCGCGGCGGGCAGATCTACTTCCTGCACAACGAAGTCGACACCATCGAAAAAATGGCCCGCGACCTGGCCGAACTGGTGCCCGAGGCGCGCATCCGCGTGGCCCATGGACAGATGCCCGAGCGCGAACTCGAGCAGGCAATGCTCGACTTCCACCGGCAACGCTTCAACGTGCTGGTTTGCACCACCATCATCGAATCGGGCATCGACATCCCCAGCGCCAATACCATCATCGTCAATCGCGCGGATCGTTTCGGCCTTGCGCAGTTGCATCAGTTGCGCGGCCGCGTCGGCCGTTCGCACCACCGCGCCTACGCCTATCTGGTGGTGCCGAACAAGAAGTCGATGACTGCAGATGCACAGAAGCGGCTAGACGCGCTGGCGTCGCTGGAAGAATTGGGCGCGGGTTTCACGCTGGCCACGCACGACCTGGAAATCCGCGGCGCTGGCGAGCTGCTTGGCGAAGAGCAATCCGGGCAGATCGCGGAGATCGGGTTCTCGCTGTATACCGAGCTGCTCGAGCGTGCAGTGAAATCGATCCGTTCCGGCAAGATTCCCGACCTCGACCCGAGCGTGCGCCATGGTGCGGAAGTCGAGCTGCACGTGCCCGCGCTGATCCCGGAAGGTTACCTGCCCGACGTGCATGCGCGCCTGACGCTGTACAAGCGCATCGCCTCGGCGCGCGACGAGGATGCGCTGAAGGAATTGCAGGTCGAGATGGTCGACCGCTTCGGCCTGCTGCCGGAACAGGCCAAGCAATTGTTCGCCATCGCTGAATTGAAGCTGGAAGCCACGCGCCTGGGCCTGCGCAAACTCGAGCTTGGCGCCAATGGCGGCCGCGTGCATTTCATGGCACAGCCCAACGTGGATCCGATGTCGGTGATCCGGTTGATCCAGTCGCAGCCGAAAATCTACGCGATGGACGGCCCGGAAAAAATGCGCATCCGGCTCGAGTTGCCGGATGGCAGTTCGCGTTTGCGCACGGCGCGCGGATTACTGACGTTGCTGCGCACCGGCTGATCGCTGCCTAGAAGCGTCCCGCCTGGAAATCGTGCATGGCCTGCACGATCTCTTCCTGCGTGTTCATCACGAACGGCCCGCGCCGGGATACTGGTTCACCGATGGGTCGGCCGCCGACCAGGATCAGCCGGCTTGCCGGCGCAAGGCCCAGAAAGGCCACGGCATCACCGTCGCCGAACACCAGCAACTCACCGCGACCAATTCGCTCGCCCGCCACCTCGACCTCGCCTTCGTACACGTAGGCGAAAACGTTGTGGCCCGGGGTGAACGCGTGCTCGAATTCGGCGCCTTGAGCCAACGCGACATCCAGATAAACCGGATCCGTCGCCGCCTGCTGCACCGGCCCGATCGCGTTGCCAACCTGCCCGGCGATGACTTTCACCACTGTGCCACTACCATCATCGACAACAGGAATTTGCGCTGCCGAAAACTCCTGATACTTCGGCTCGCCCATCTTGTCCTTGGCCGGCAAGTTGACCCAGAGCTGGAAGCCGCGCATCAGCCCCTGTTCCTGCTCAGGCATTTCCGAGTGCACGATGCCGCGTCCGGCGGTCATCCACTGCACCGAGCCTTGCGTGAGCAGGCCTTCGTTGCCGTGGTTGTCGCGATGGCGCATGCGTCCGTCGAGCATGTAGGTGACGGTCTCGAACCCGCGGTGCGGATGCGCCGGGAAACCGGCAATGTAATCGCCCGGTTTATCGGAGCCGAATTCGTCGAGCATCAGGAAGGGATCGAGCTGCGGCAGCTGCCCGGTGCCGATGACGCGGGTCAAGCTGACGCCAGCGCCGTCGGACGTTGCCTGTCCGCGCAGGCGACGGGTGATGGGACGAAATCGAGTCTGGGGCTGGGTAGTCATGGCTACGCCTCCTGGGAACTGATCCCGCACTCAGCGCATCGACAATGGCGGCATCGAGCGCGACACGCGACGCTGGTACACGTACACCGTTGCCGGCGGCACGTTCCACCAGGTGAAACTGGCGCGCCGGGCGGTCAACTCGAGGCTGTCTATGACTTCACGGATCACGGGGTTGGCCGGGCCATAGGTAAACTGGATGAAGCGGCCGTCCGGCTGCAGGCTGTTGAAGGCTGCTTGCAATATGGATTGCTGCGTCTGCCGCGGCATCGACAGCAGGCCGAGACCGGAGATGATCGCGTCAGCGCGCTTGTCATCAACGAAGCCGCGCGCGCGGGCGATGTCGGCAAGATCGGTTGCATCGCCGCAGACTACGTGGGCATGCGGGAACTGTTGCACCAGGTGCTGGTGCAGTTCTTCGTTGAGCTCGAGCACCAGCATGTCTGCCGGCGCGATGCCGTGGTCTACGAGTGCCTGGGTGAATACGCCGGTTCCACCACCGAGCTCAATGACGCGTCGGGCGTGGCGGGGCAGCTGGGTCATCATCTGCCGCGCCAGCTGCTTGCTCGACGGCGAGATGGCGGCGACGCGCCGCGGGTTCTTCAGCCACTGCAGGAAAAACGTCCAGTTCGCCGGCAGCGCCCGGCTTGCCTCGTCTTTTATCTTCATGGGCCGAGCATAAAGGGTCGCGCCGGTTTTCGCCCGGGCCATCCGACCGTGTGTTCACGTTGTCGCCCGGTTTCGGCAGCCGCACCGGCCGCGTTGCAAGGACTGTTCATGGATGGCGAAGTTCCCAGGCGCGATGGATGCGCGGGCTGCGCTCGAAGTCGATGTCGATGGTGCGCGCGCTGATGTCCTGTACTTTCGCGAACTCCCCCAGTGCATCCGAGTCGAGCTTGAAGCGGCGGAAGTTGTTGGAAAAATACAGCAGCCCGTCCGGCGCCAGCCGGTTCATGGCCGCGTGCAGCAGCCGCACATGGTCGCGCTGGGTATCAAAATCCTCGGCACGCGCGGAGTTGGAGAATGTTGGCGGGTCGCAGAAGATCAGGTCGTAGCTGCCGCGATCAGCCTCAAGCCAGCGCATCGCGTCGGCTTGCACCATCCGGTGCGCTGGACCGCTGATGGCGTTCAGCCCCAGGTTCCTGGTTGCCCAGTCGAGGTATGTCGCCGACAGGTCGACACTGGTGGTTTCGCGGGCGCCACCGGCTGCGGCATGCACCGTGGCACTGCCGGTATAGCTGAACAGGTTCAACAGGCGCTTGCCCCGCGACTGCTGACCGATGCGCAAGCGAAGCGGGCGATGGTCAAGGAACAAGCCAGTGTCCAGATAGTCGTGCAGGTTCACCTGCAGGCGCACGGGACCTTCGGCCACGACGAAAAACTCGCCGCCCTGTTCCATCTTTCCATACTTGCTACCCCCCTTGCCACGCAGTCGAGTCTTGACCACGATCTGTTCGCGCGGCAGTGCAAAGACCTCATGCAGCGCGGCCAGCAACTCGCCGAAGCGTCGGCGCGTATCGGCTTCGGGTATGGTCTCGGGCGCTGCATATTCCTGGACATGCAGGAACTGCCGACGGATTCCCTCGGCCTCCTGGTAGACGTCGACGGCAGCCGAATATTCGGGCAGGTCGGCGTCGTAGACGCGATAGCAACTGATGTCGTTGCGCGTACGCCAGGATTTCAGGTGCTTGAGGTTTTTTCGCAGCCGGTTGGCGACCATTTCGGCGCCAGCGGAAAGCGCAGGCGCGACGGCGGTAGCTTCGGCGGCCTGGCGCAGCGGCGGCTGAACGGGATCGCACAGCAGTAACGTGCACTCGAGGGTGCCGTTGAACATCGTGTATTTCTTGCTTGCGCGCAGCCCTGTCGCGCGTGCCAGGTCGCCATCGCCACACAGGACACTGGCGCGCCACGATGGAACGGCGCGGCGCAGGCTCTCGCCAAGTGTCGCGTACAACTGCGCGTCTCCGGCCAGGCGCTGGTCGTAGGGTGGATTACATGCAACGAGACCGCGCTCGAAAGGCAGTGCACGCAGCAAATCGATCGATTGCAGCTCCAGGCCGATCAGGTTGCCCATGCCGGCACGATCGGCATTGGCGAGCGCCGAATGCAGCGCCTTCGGATCGTTGTCAGCGCCGAAGAAAACCGACTTCAGCGCTGCGCGCCCGGCATGCGCGCGCGCAGACGCCTCCTCGCCAAGCGACCGCCACAAGGCCGTGTCGAAGCCCAGCCACCGGCTCGGCGGGGTGCCGTTCCAGCGCAACAGGCCCGGCGCCTCGTCGGCCGCCATCAATGCACCTTCGATCAGCAGCGTGCCGCTGCCGCACATCGGATCGAGCAACGCCCCGCCCTGCGCATGGATGGCTGGCCAATGGCCACGTATGAGCATGGCCGCTGCAAGGTTCTCCTTCAGTGGCGCGTCGCCCTGCGATTGGCGCCAGCCGCGCCGATGCAGCGCGCCACCACCGAGATCGACAGACAGATGGCCGCGACCCTTGCGCAGCACGAAGTTGACGCGCAGGTCGGGTGCATCCACGTCCACCGACGGGCGCACGCCATTGCGCGCGCGCATGCGGTCGACGATGGCGTCCTTGACCCGCTGCGCCGCATAGCGTTCATGGGTGAGCGTTGGCCCGGAAACATGCGCATCCACCGCCAGCGTGCCTTCCGCAGCGACATGCTCGGACCAGTCGATGGCGTGGACGCCCTGATACAGGTCCTGCTCGTTCTCGCACTCGAACTCGGCCAATGGCCACAACACGCGGCTTGCCAGTCGCGAGAACATCGCGGCGCGGTAGGCGACCCCGGCATCGCCTTCCACGTTGACCCCGGCAGTCGCCGCGGTGGCGCGCGTGGCGCCAAGCACGACCAATTCATCGGCAAGCAGGTATTCCAGGCTCTTCGCGCAGGCCACGAAAAACTTCATGACAGGCCGCGCAGAAAGCGCCCGAAGGCATCGGCGCACAATTGCACGTGCGCCGCGAGCCGGTGGCTGTCGTCGACCAGCACGGTGGGTAGCGCGCGTTGTTGCGCCCAGCGCACCACGTCCAAGGCCGGGATTAGCTCGTCATTCCAGCCGTGGATGATCTGCGTCGGAACCGGCGCGGCCTCCAGGCTGATATCGAAGCCCTGCAGAACGACCGGCGGCGCCATCAGGAACAAACCGCGCACCGGCAGCTGCAATGAAACCCGCGCACTGATGAAGGCACCCATGCTCGAGCCGGCCAGCACCAGTGGTCCCGACGCTTCCGCCGCGAGGCCCGCCAGGAAACGGATACGTCCGATGACATCGCCGAGCGTGCCTGGTCCGCCGACGGCATCGAGTTGCCGGTAATCGGGACGCTGCACCGTCCAGCCCAGCGCCGCGGCAGCATCGCCAAGTGCCAGCGCCTTGCTCGCTTCCGGACTGCTCTGCAATCCGTGTGAAATGATGACGTGGCCGGTCATGTAGCGGCGACGGGCAATGGCGTCAGCGCATCGCCGATGCAGAAGGTGCCACCTTCAACGATGCGCGCGCACAGCCCGCCGTGGCCACGCATCGCGTTGTAACCGCCCGCGCCCAAGGCTGTTTCCATCCGCGAACACGGGTCGCAGTCGGCAATGCCTTCGAAAACGGCCGAGCCAATGCGAAAGCGGCGGCCTTTCAAGGCCACTATCGACAGTCCGGAAACCACCACGTTGCGCCGGAGCAAGGCCGCTTCAACGCAAGTTAGACCGGCCAACGCCGCGATGGCCGGCAGGTGCTCGGCCTGGATCAGCGTCATGCCGCGCTTGCCGTTGCCACCGGCATAGCGATCGCCCAGAAGACCCTTGCCCGCCTGCGCGGTCGCATCATTTACAGCAACCATCGCTACATCGCGCGCTGGCCGCAAACCGATCCATTCGACGCGGCCGGGGCGAGGCATCGTTGCCATCAATACACCGAGCATGGAGTCTGGAGGAGGAAGCGTCATGCAGGGCTCCGCGTGGGCGCCGATGTTAACATGCGGCATGCATCCGGACCCTGTTCCAACCGCCATACACGTGTGGCCGCTGCCTTACGAAGAACGCCTGCAGCAGCGTGCTGCCGGTCAGATCGACATGGTGGTCATGCACTGCACGGAACTGCCGGACATGGCGTTGGCACGCGAGTATGGCGAGCGCGTCGTGCATGCGTCGCGCACCGGCAACAGCGGCCACTACTACGTCGATCGCGATGGCAGCGTGCAGTTGTTCGTGCGTCCGACACGCGTGGCCAACCATACCCGCGGCTACAACGAGCGTTCGATCGGCATCGAGCTGGTCAACATCGGTCGTTATCCAGGCTGGCTGGACTCGCGCCGGCAGCAGATGACGCAAGCTTATCCGGCGGCGCAGATCCAAAGCCTGGTGGCGCTGCTGGTGATGCTTCGCCACAAGCTGCCGCAGCTGCGCCTGATTGCCGGCCACGAAGACCTCGACACCGGACGGGTGGAGGCGAGCGACGATCGCTCGATCGAGGTGTTCCGAAAACGCGACCCTGGGCCGCTGTTTCCATGGCCGCAGGTACTCCAGGGGTCTGGACTGCTGCGCTTCCAGCCTTGATCATCCCGTCGCGCAGCCGATGAGAACGCTCGCGTTATAATTGCTTTCGCCTCGCGGATTGCCCATGACCGACCCCGTCGTTTCCGAACTCGTCGCGCTGCTTACGCTGGAGCGCCTGGAAGACAACCTGTTCCGCGGGCAAAGCCGCGACATCGGCACCAAATACGTATTCGGCGGCCAGGTGCTCGGCCAGGCGCTGTCAGCGGCGCAGCAGACCGTCGAGGAGGGCCGCAGCGTGCATTCGGTGCACGCGTATTTCCTTCGTGCCGGCGACATCACCGCGCCGATAATCTTCGACGTGGACCGCGCTCGCGACGGCCACAGTTTTTCCGTGCGTCGGGTAACCGCGATACAGCACGGGCAGCCGATCCTGGTGTTCGCCTCCTCGTTCCAGAAAGTGGAGCCCGGCGTCGAGCATCAGTTCAACATGCCGGAAGTGCCGCAGCCCGAGGACGTGGAGCCCACGCTTGCGCCAAGCGCGGAGGTGATGGCGAAGTTGCCGGCAAAAATGCAACGCTGGCTGTCGCGCATGGGCCCGTTCGAGATGCGGCCGATCTATCCGCGTGACGAGGTCAAGCCACCGAAGCGGCCGCCCTACCAGCAGGTCTGGTTCCGCCTGACCGACAAGGTCGGCGACGAACCCGAATTGCATCGCGCCCTGCTCGCCTATGCATCGGATTTCTACCTGCTTGGTACCACCACCTTCCCGCATGGCATCAGCTACTACCAGCCGAACGTGCAGATGGCCTCGCTCGATCACGCCATGTGGTTCCACCGGCCGTTCCGCGTGGACGATTGGCTGCTGTATTCGCTGGACAGCCCGACTGCGCACAATGCGCGCGGTCTTGCGCGTGGACTCATTTTCAACCGCGCGGGCGTTTTGGTAGCATCGGTCGCGCAGGAAGGTCTGATCCGCGTGCTCGAGGAAGGAACCGAGGCCCACTGATGCGCCAGATTTTCACCTCGCCCCGTCTCGAGAATGTCGAGAGCGTGGCCAAGCTGCTTACCGACGCCGGCATCGAGAACAAGCTGAGCGATGATCGCGGCTACAAGCAGGTCAGCCGCCGCGAATTCAGCTACGTGCAGAAGAACAGCACGGGCAAGGAACCGGCGGTGTGGGTGATCAAGTCCGACGACTACAAGCGGGCGCGCGAATTGCTTAGCGGCATGGGCTTGATCGAGCCCAATGCGACCGCCTCCTACCTGCCGGACGCCTTGCAGTTTAAGGAAGTCGCGAAGCCCGACGCGCGGCGCCGGGTCAACCGCATCCGCATCGCGCTGTTTGCCGTGGTCGTTGCCATGGCCGCCTGGGTGGCGATGAAAATGTTGTTCATGCGCTGAGCCGGCGCTGACGCCCCACCGGCAACAGACTCACATCGTATGCGTGGGCTTGTCCGAATCAAGGCTGCCAGCGAGGATGGTTTCGATCTTTCCCTTCACCGTTTCCGCTTCGGTCGAATCGCTGAACTGCACGCCTATGCCAGCGGCGCGGTTGCCTTGCGATCCCGCCGGCGTGATCCAGACGACCTTGCCCGCAACTGGCAGGCGATCCTTGTCCTCCGGCAGTGACAGCAGCAGGAATACTTCGTCCCCCAGGGTGTAACGGCGATTGGTCGGGATGAAGATGCCGCCGCCTTTCAGGAACGGCATGTAGGCGCCATAGAGTTGCGCCTTGTCCTTGATGGCCAGCGAGAGGATGCCTTGTCTTGCGCCTGCGCCACCGATCATCGCCCTGCTCTCCCGAAGTGACGCGGTGATGCCCGCGTCAGGCTTGTGCAACCATGGTACGCCATTCGTGCAGCAGTCCTGCCAGCACCAGATCATTGCGCAGGGGCGCGCCCAATTGCTCGCGTACGCGGTTGACCGCATCGAACCAGCGCCACAGCTTGGAAAAATCGGCGGGCGCCGTCAAGCCGTCACTTTGCCTGCTTGCCGAAGGCGTTGCGCCGAGCTGGCGGCCCGCTGCCTCCAGCACCAGGTCGGCGGCAAAACGCAGGCGCAGTTGCGCGTGCTCATCGCCAAGCCACTGCTGTGCGGTTTCGATCGGACGGCCCCGCCCGGAGCCGATGGCGTTCAGTCCTTCGCAGACATGTCGCCGCACTGCCAATCCGTCAGCGGCCAGCCAGTGCGCCGCCAGCCCGGGATTGCCGCGCGCGGCATCCAGGGCTTCGGCCGCGGTGGCGGCTGCAATACCCTGGGCCTGCAGCCACGCCAGGGCCGCGCCGTTTTCGGGCACGCGAAATAGCAGACGCTGGCAGCGGCTGCGAATGGTCGCGGGGAGCCGCTGTGGACGCGAACTTACGATCAGCAGGAATCGCGCCTCGGCCGGCTCCTCCAGCGTCTTCAGCAACGCGTTGGCCGCCGCGTGATTCATCAGGTCGCCCGGGGCGATGATCGCCACCTTTGCGCGTCCGTATTGCGCGCTGAGCGCGAACCACTGGCTGAGCCGCCTTATCTGGTCGACGCTTATTTCGGTGCGCAGCTTGTCGCCCTTCTCGTTGGGCTCCAATGACACCCGCTGCAGGTCGGGATGGGCCTGCGTGGTGAGCAAGCCCACGGTCTGTGCGACAAAAAGATGACAGCTGCGGCAGCTGCCACAGGCGAAGCCATCGGCGCCTGGATTTGCGCATAGCAGTCGCTTGGCCAAGGCTTCGGCGACATCCTGCTTGCCCATGTGCGGCGGGCCGCTGAGCAACAAGGCGTGACCGAGCCGGCCGGCCTCGTGCGCTTGCACGGCAGCGTGGTACACACTCGCCTGCCAGGGCGCGAAGGT
Source organism: Gammaproteobacteria bacterium (assembly GCA_043717405.1). Classification (GTDB taxonomy): domain Bacteria; phylum Pseudomonadota; class Gammaproteobacteria; order Xanthomonadales; family Xanthomonadaceae; genus Arenimonas. Next base: position 8,276 of record JAYSXN010000302.1, on the reverse strand, counting down.
CATTGCCGCTCGTGCAGCCAGGCGTCGAGCGCAGCGCAGACCGCATCGGAAACCGCAGCCGCCGGCAGCGCGGCATCGATTACGCGGAAACGCGAGGGCTCCGCTGCGGCACGGGCAAGATAGGTGTTGCGCACGCGCTCGAAAAACACATCCTGTTCGCGTTCGATCCGGTCGAGCTGCACACCCCGCGCGCGGGCGCGATCAAGGCCAACCTGCACGCCCACGTCCAGCAGGAAAGTCAAGTCGGGCTTGATTCCCGCGGCCCACCGTTCCAGGTCGGCGATCAGGCCGGAGTCGATGCCGCGGCCACCGCCCTGGTAGGCGAAGCTCGCGTCGGTGAAACGGTCGGTCAGCACTGCCGCGCCCCGGGCCAGCGCGGGACGGATCAGCTCACGCACCAGTTGCGCGCGCGAGGCGAACATCAACAGCAGTTCGGTTTCCGGCACCAGCCGATACGCCGGGTCGAGCAAAGCCTTGCGAATCACCTCGCCAACCGCACTTCCGCCAGGCTCGCGGGTCAGCGTAACCTCCCACCCGCGCCGCGCCAGCAACTGCTGCATGGCATCGATGACCGTGGACTTGCCGGCGCCTTCGCCGCCTTCCACCGAGATGAGTACACCCTTCATGATCGCCTCGGCCATCAGCGATGCAACTGGTATTTGCGCACGGCGGCGTTGTGTTCGGCGAGGTCGGCGGAAAACTGATGGCCGCCGTTGCCGCTCGCTACAAAGTACAGCGTCGCGCCGTCGGCGGGATGCGCGGCGGCCGTCAGCGCGTCCTTGCCGGGCATGGCGATTGGCGTCGGCGGCAGGCCTTCGCGGGTGTAGGTGTTGTACGGCGTATCGGTATCGAGGTCCTTGCGGGTGATGTTGCCCGCGTAGGCGCTGCCCATTGCGTAAATGACCGTAGGATCGGTCTGCAGGCGCATGCCCAGTTGCAGCCTGCGCGCGAACACGCCGGCAATCAGCGGCCGTTCGGTGGCCAACCCGGTTTCCTTTTCGACAATGGACGCGAGAGTCAGAAGCTCATCAGGTGATTGCAGCGGCAAGTGTCTTGCACGCGTGTCCCAGGCCGCGGCGAGGGCGACGTCCATGGCTTTCGCGGCGCGATCAAGGATGGACAGATCGTCACTGCCGCGCGTAAACACATAGGTTTCTGGCAGGAAGCGACCTTCCGGGAAAACACTCGCGCGGCCAAGTCGACCCATCACCTCACTGTCATTGAGTTGCGCAATGTGGTGCACAAGCAGCCCATCCTTCGATAGCGCCATGCGCAACTCGCGGAAGCTCCAGCCTTCCACGATGGTGAATTTGCGCTGGATCACTTCGCCGCGCGCGATGCGTTGAAGCAGCCCGCGCGGACTGAGCCCGGCCGTCACCGCGTATTCCCCGACCTGCAGGTGGCGCGAAGCGGCGCTGCTCCGGGCCAGAGCTTTCCATTCCAGGTCGCTGCCCTGGCTCACGCCGAGCGCGCGCAGTTTTTCCAGTACCGAGTTGAAGCCATCGCCGCGCTCCACCAGCAGGATGCGCTCGCGATCATCGAGCTGCAGCGGCCGGTCGGCAAAGCGCTGTGTCTGCTGCCAGAACAGCAGCGCCAGCAGTCCCAGGCCGAGCACGACCAACACCCGCAGGAATTTTCTGGAGCTTCGTTCAACACGTGCCACATGCCGCTCCTGTCGTAGCCGCTTTCGCTTGCCCGCTGCCACCAGCATCCAGCGCATAAGCTGGCTCGGCGTCGTTCAACTGCCGGCGCACCGCATCGGTTGCCGCGTTGCTGGGCCAGAGCCGGTTGCCGATGGCGTCGACCGACAGGATACCGCGCAGCGCATTGCACACGAAGACCGCCTCGGCGCGCGTCAGGTCTTCGTCAACGATTTCTGCTTCGGTCGCGCCGTGCAGGTTGGCCAGCAACCATCCGCGGACCGTACCGGCCACCCCGCACTGGGCGACGGGCGGGGTCCGCCAGCACCCATCGATCAAGGCAAAGACGTTTGCCGACGTGGTGCAGACCACGCGGCCAGCCTGGTCACGCATCAAGCCATCGAAGAAGGACTCGTCGCAACATTCCTGGCGCGCGAGAACCTGTTCCAGTCGGTTGAGGTGCTTGATGCCGGCCAGGGCGGGTTGCATGGACAGGGTAGTGTTGCACCAGCGCAGTCGAATCGGCGACTCGGGCGCAGTCACGTCCGGATGGGCCGAGATGACCAGCGTTGGCAGCGGATCGCTCGGCGGCCGATAACCACGACCGCCGCCGCCGCGGGTCAGGATGATCTTGAGCACGCACCGCCGCTGACCGGCGATCAAGTCCATGCAGTGGCCCAGCGTGTTTGCCTCCTCCGGCATCGGGATGCGCAGCACGTGCGCCCCGTGCCTCAGTCGCTGCCAGTGTGCAGCCCACCACACCGGCTGGCCCGCGTGCACAAGGAGAGTTTCGAACAGCCCGTCACCGTAGGCGAGGCCGCGATCATCGCTGCCGACGCCCTCGATCCGGCGGCCAGCGCAAAGTACGATGCTGCTCATGCAGGCGCCAGCGCGCGCAACAGGCCGAGTGCTTTAGCGCGGGTCTCTTCCAGTTCCAGCGCCGCGACGGAATCCACGACCAGGCCGGCGCCCGCGCGCAATTGCAGCTGCGCGCCATCGAGCCAGGCGCTGCGAATCAGGATGTTGAGGTCCATGTCGCCGTTGCGATTCAAATAGCCGAGCGCACCGGTGTAGGCGCCGCGGCCGGCGTCCTCCAGTTCGGCGATGATCTGCATGCAACGCACCTTCGGGCAGCCGGTGATGGTGCCTCCGGGGAAAACGGCAGCGATGACCTGCCCGGGCGTGACGCCTTCGCGCAACTGCCCGCGCACGTTCGACACGATGTGGTGCACGTGCGCGTAGCTCTCCACAATCATCATCTCATCCACGTTGACCGACCCTGGCATGCATACGCGTCCGAGGTCGTTGCGCTCCAGGTCTATGAGCATCACGTGTTCGGCGCGTTCCTTCGGGTGCGCGATCAGCTCGCGGATGCGCTCGGCATCATCGTCGTCGGCGATGCGTGGACGAGTACCGGCGATCGGACGCGTCTGCGCGACGCCGTTGTGCACCGACACCAGGCGCTCGGGCGATGAACTGGCAAGCTCCCATCCTGCGTGCGCAAGCAGTCCGCAGAACGGAGCCGGATTGCACTGGCGCAGTCGCGCGTAAACGGCTCCCGGCGGCGGCGGTTGCGCAAAGTCCGCGCGCCAACGGCGAGACAGGTTCACCTGGAACACATCGCCTGCACGCAACCACTCGTGCACGCGCGCAACGCCGTCAAGGAATAGCGTCGCGGCGTCTTCGATGATGGACAGTGGTGCCTGCCAGCGCGGTAGTGGCGGCAGCGCTTTCGCCAGCAGCACGTCCGCAGCCATGGTCTCCAGCCAGTGTTCGCTGCCGGCTTCGGCGAGAAACAGGCACTGCCCGAGCAGTCGATCTCGCACAACCGCTGCCGGACAGCGCAAGGCAAGTGCAACCGGGAGCGGCCCGTCGGCGATCGACAGTTTCAGGACGGGTTCGATCTGCGCCGCCAGTTCATAGGCCAAAAACACCGCCCAGCCGCCGTGGAATGGCAGGGTTTCGCATGCAACTTCGGACTGCTCCGCGGACCATGCCCGGTCGAGGCAATCGAGAAACGTTCCGCGCATACGGCTCCCGTCCAGCTGCCGCGTAACGCCGTTCGCGTCCAGGCGCAATCCGTCACCGTTGCCCAGCAACAGCAGGTCCCAGCGCGACAACATGTTGCCACCAGCAACGCTTTCCAGCAGCAGTGGGTACCGCTGCGGATCGAGCCGATGCAAGGCCAGCAGGTCGACGTCATCGGGTGCCGGGCGTAAGCAAACCCCCGCCGTCATATGCACTGGCCCGGCTGCGGGCGGCGGCCGCGCATGTCAGAGGCGCTTGAACACCAGCGTGCCGTTGGTGCCACCGAAGCCGAAGCCATTCGACATCGCGACATAGATCTTGTGCTGCCTGGCGACGTTCGGTACGAAGTCCAGGTCGCAGCCCTCCCCGGGATTGTCCAGGTTGATGGTCGGCGGAATGATGCCTTCGTGCAGTGCCATGATCGAGAACACCGCCTCGACGCCGCCGGCCGCGCCGAGCAAATGCCCGGTCATGGATTTGGTCGAGCTGATCATGGTCTTGTACGCGTGCTCACCGAATGCGCGCTTCATCGCATGGGTTTCGGCTAGGTCACCCAGCGGCGTCGAGGTGCCATGCGCGTTGAGGTAATCGACCTGGTCGGGATTGAGCTTGGCATCGCGCATCGCCATCGCCATGCAGCGCGCGGGGCCCTCGCCGTTTTCGCTGGGCGCGGTCATGTGGTACGCATCCGAGGACGCGCCGAAGCCGACCAGTTCGCAGTAGATCCGTGCGCCGCGCGCTTTTGCACTTTCGTATTCCTCCAGCACCAGGATGCCGGCGCCGTCGCCAAGCACGAAGCCGTCCCGGTCGCGGTCCCACGGGCGGCTGGCGCGCGTGGGTTCGTCATTGCGCGTGGACAAGGCTTTCATCGAGCAGAAGCCGGCTACCGATGTCGGCGTGCAGCCATGCTCGGCACCGCCGGCCACCATGATGTCGGCGTCGCCGTACTGGATCATGCGCATGGCCATGCCTATCGAGTGGTTCGAGGAGGCACAGGCCGACACTGCGGAAAAATTCGGACCCTTGAAGCCTTTGATGATGCACAACTGGCCGGAGATCATGTTGATGATCGTGCTCGGCACGTAGAATGGCGACACCTTGCGCGGACCGCCGTCGCGCAATGCGATCGCAGTCTCCTCGATGCCACGCACGCCGCCGATACCCGAGCCGATCAGCACGCCGGCACGCTCGGCGTTGGCGTCGGTGATCTCCAGCGCAGCATCGTCCATCGCCATCATCGCCGCGGCCAGGCCGTAGTGGATGAATGGGTCCATCTTTTTCGCGTCTTTGGGACTGACCCAGGTTTTCGCGTCGAAATCGCGTACCTCGCCGGCAATGCGCGTGTTGTAGGCGCTGGCGTCGAAGTGGGTTATCTGGCCGATCCCGGAGCGGCCGTTGATGATGCTGTCCCAGGCGCTGGCCAGGGTGTTGCCCACGGGGGAAACGATGCCCAGCCCGGTAACGACTACGCGACGGTGGCTCATGTGCTGCTCCGGCTAAGGTTCTGGTTTGCTACCGTGCAAACACACGAGGCCGCGCAAGCGCGGCCCCGGGTGGTTTGAGGCATTTCGACATTCAGGCCTTGACGTGCGCCTTGATGTAATCGATCGCTTGCTGCACCGAGGTGATCTTTTCGGCTTCTTCGTCCGGGATTTCGCACTCGAATTCTTCTTCGAGCGCCATCACCAGCTCGACGGTGTCGAGCGAGTCCGCGCCGAGGTCGTCGACGAACGAGGCGTTGTTGGTGGCTTCGTCTTCCTTGACGCCCAGTTGTTCGACGACGATTTTCTTGACGCGTTCTTCAATGGTGCTCATGGGTGGATCTCCTCCCGGAATATTTGAACGGGGTGCATTGTAGTCAATTGCCGGCCCAGGCGAGCGCCCGGGCCCCAACGGCGGTGATTGTGCGGCGGATTCTAGCGTAAAACCGGCCCCGGCGAGGGCTCAGGCCATGTACATGCCGCCGTTGACGTGCAGGGTTTCGCCGGTGATGTAGGCTGCCGACGGGCTCGCCAGGAAGGCGACCGCCTCGGCGATATCGCCTGGAGCGCCGAAGCGGCCGAGTGCAATCTGGCCCTGCATGGCGTCCTTTTGCGCTTCCGGCAAGGCGCGTGTCATGTCGGTTTCGATGAACCCGGGTGCAACGACATTGACGGTAATGCCGCGGCTGCCGATTTCGCGGGCCAGCGATTTGGAAAACGCGATGATGCCGGCCTTCGCCGCAGCGTAGTTGGTCTGACCGGGATTGCCGGTCAGGCCGATCACCGATGCGATGCTGATGATGCGTCCTTTGCGCGCCTTCATCATGCCGCGCAGTACCGCCTTGGAGGTTCGGAAAACCGAGCTGAGGTTGGTGTCGATGATGAGATCCCAATCCTCCTCCTTCATGCGCATCAGCAACTGATCGCGGGTAATGCCGGCGTTGTTGACCAGCACCGTGATCGCGCCGAACTCCTTGCCGATCGACTCGATCAACGCCTCCACGCAGTCGCCATCGGTCACGTCCAGGCGACGCCCGACGCCGCCTCGTGCCGACAGGCGTTCGCTGATCGCAGCGGCGCCGGTGTCGCTGGTCGCCGTGCCTATGACGATCGCGCCTCGTTCTGCCAGCAGGTCGGCGATAGAGGCGCCAATGCCGCGGCTGGCGCCGGTTACCAGGACGATTTCACCGGCCAGCGTCTGGCTCATGCAATGCTCCGAAAAGTTGTAAAAGAGTGGCTCATCTGGTTTCTGCAAGCAGGCTGTCGAAGTCCTGCGGCAGTCCAATGCTGCGCGCATCGACTGCCTTGTCGATGCGCTTGACAAGACCGCCAAGCACTTTGCCCGGCCCGCACTCCACGATGCGTGTCGCGCCCATCGTGACCAGGGCTTGCACGCACTCGACCCAACGCACGGGCTGGTGCAACTGGCGCACTAGTGCTGCCTGTATCTCCTCCATCGAACCGGCGACCTGCGCTTCGGCGTTCTGCACGATAGGCCGGTCCGGCGTCGACCAATGCAGGCCAGCCATCACCTCGCCGAGGCGTGCGCTGGCGTCGCGCATCAGTGGCGTGTGCGAAGGCACGCTCACCGCAAGCTTGACGACCTTGCGCACGCCGCGCTCGGTGAACAGCAGGAGCGCGCGCTCAAGCGCCGCCGCATCGCCGCCGATGACCACCTGCCCGGGTGAGTTGTAATTCGCCGGCACGAGGACATCGGCCCCGGCGGCAAGCTTGCAGACCTCGGCAACCAGCGCATCATCGGTGCCGAGCACGGCGGCCATCGCGCCCTGCCCGGCCGGTACGGCGGCCTGCATCAGCTGCCCACGCGTGCGCACCAGGCGCGCCGCTTCAGCCAAGGGCAGCGCACCCGCGGCCACGAGCGCGGCATATTCGCCCAGGCTATGGCCGGCAAGGAGCGCAGGCTGCGCTCCGCCTGCGGCGATCCAGCAACGCCAGACGGCCACGTCGGCGGCCAGCAAGGCCGGCTGGGTCATCTCGGTCTGGTTGAGCCGGTCTTCCGGTCCGGCTTGCGCGAGTTCCCACAGGTCGAGGTCGCAGCCCGACGATGCCTCATCGAACGTCTTCCGGACTTGCGAATGCGCCGCGGCCAGATCGGCAAGCATGCCAAGGCTCTGCGAACCCTGGCCGGGGAAAACAAAAGCAAGGGAGGAAATCATGCGAACGGCTCGACTCGGAAAGCCGCAATGATACCGGCGGTAGCGGTCCAGGCGTCTGTACTCGTGCGTAGGGCCACTTGGCCCTGCCGCCTGGCTCAGTAGCGGATGAGCGCCGAGCCCCAGGTAAACCCGCCGCCGAAGGCTTCCAGCAGCAACAGCTGACCGCGCTGCACGCGCCCGGAGCGTATGGCTTCATCCAGCGCCAGCGGAACCGAGCCCGAGGATGTATTGCCGGTGCGATCCACGGTGACGATCACGCGCTCCATCGGCATCTGCAGGCGCTTGGCGGTGGCCTCGATGATGCGCAGGTTGGCCTGGTGCGGGATCAGCCAGTCAATATCACTTTGGTTGAGCCCGTTGGCGGCAAGGGTTTCATCCACCACCGAGTCCAGTGCCTTCACTGCATATTTGAAAACGTCGCTGCCGGCCATCATGACTTTCACGCCCACATTCGGCTCGTCGGCCTTGAAGCCCACCGATACCCCGACCGGGTTGTACAACAGGTGCTTCTTGCCGCCGTCGGCGTGCAGGTGCGTGGACAGGATGCCTGCTTCCGGATCGGCCTTGAGCACCACCGCGCCGGCACCGTCGCCGAACAACACACAAGTCCCGCGATCAGTCCAGTCGACCATGCGCGTCAACGTTTCCGCCCCGACCACCAGGGCGTTTTTCACCGAGCCGGTGCGGATGAACTTGTCGGCGATGCTCAGTGCGTAGACGAACCCGGAGCACGCGGCATTGACGTCGAATGCCGGGCAACCGTTGGCGCCCAGGCGGTGCTGCAGCAGGCATGCTGTCGATGGGAAAATTATGTCCGGGGTGGTCGTGCCCAGCACGATGAGTTCCACGTCGGCGGCGTCGAGGCCGGCGGCTTCAAGGGCCCGCACGCAGGCGTGGAAAGCCAGGTCACCGGTGGTTTCATCGTCTGCCGCGATGTGCCGCTCACGGAT
>JAYSXN010000301.1:0-11437 GCA_043717405.1 Gammaproteobacteria bacterium | reverse complement strand
AGGCCCGGCAGGCGCGAGGCGAGCAGGGTCTTGCCACAGCCGGGCGGCCCGACCAAAAGCAGGTGATGCGCGCCGGCCGCGGCGATTTCCAGCGCGCGTCGCGCCTGCAGTTGCCCACGCACATCGGCGAGGTCAGCGAACTCGGGAGCTGAAGTCGGTGCCGGGCCGCGCTGAGCGCGTGGCAGGCGCGTGCGGCCATTGAGGTGCGCAACAACTTCAAGCAACGTTCGCGCCGTGTAGGCTTCAACGTCGGCCGCCAAGGCTGCTTCGGCGCCGTTGGCCTCGGGCACGATCAGGGCGCGGCCGGCCAAAGCCGCGGCAAGGGCCGCAGGTAACACGCTGTCGATTGCGCGCAGCTCGCCGGTCAGGGCGAGTTCGCCCAGTAATTCATGCCGTCCCAGGGCCTGGACATCCACCTCGCCGCTCGCGGCCAATATTCCCATCGCGATAGGCAGGTCGAAACGGCCACCGTCCTTCGGCAAGTCGGCGGGCGCGAGGCTGACGGTGATGCGTCGGCTGGGGAATTCAAATTGCGCGCACTGGATTGCGGCGCGGACACGGTCGCGGCTTTCGCGCACCGCAGCTTCGGGCAGGCCGACGATATTTAGCGAAGGCAGACCTGCGGCGAGGTAGACCTCCACCCGTACCGACGGGGCGAGCACGCCCGTGCGGGCGCGGCTATGCGCCAGCGCAAGCGACATTCCAGAGGCCTAGTGGCTGTTGCTGTCGGGTGTGGACAATCGCGCCTCGAGCACCTGCACGGTGCGTTCAAGAGCGTCGATCTTTTCGCGAGTGCGCAGCAGTACTGCCCGCTGCACATCGAATTCCTCGCGCGTCACCAGGTCGAGCCTGGCCAACCCGGCCTGCAAGGTTGACTTCATGTTCTGCTCGATTTCGCTGCCTGCATCCTTGAGCCCGGGCGGGATCATGTCGCTCAGGCGGCGGGCGAGATCATCGATATTCTTAAGGTCGATCATGGTAAATCCTCTGGTGTCTGCCGACAGCATCCGATGGCCGAGCCGGCCCCGCCATCGGGGCGCATCGCGTTGCGGCGTGGGAATTTCCTCAACTCACCGCCACGCCATTTCGATCGCGGGCTGGGCGATTCCCGCTTATCCCAACACTTTCGCCGCGGCCAGGCAATCAGCCGGTTCACCTGCCGTGCATCCGCCAGCACACGCGGTACTCTATTGCAGCACCGCCGACGCAGGAACGATACGACGAATGAAAATGATCATGGCGATCATCAAGCCGTTCAAGCTGGACGACGTCCGCGAGGCCTTGTCGGAAGTTGGCGTCACCGGCGTCACCGTAACGGAGGTCAAGGGATTCGGCCGGCAAAAAGGCCACACGGAGCTCTATCGTGGTGCCGAGTATGTCGTGGACTTCCTCCCCAAGATCAAGCTGGAGGTTGCCGTCACCAGTGACCAGGTGGACCGAGTCGTGGAGGCCATCCAGGCGTCGGCCAACAGCGGCAAGATTGGCGATGGCAAGATCTTCGTCTATGAGCTGGACCGGGTCATGCGCATCCGCACCGGCGAGCTCGACGGCGACGCCCTGTGATTGCGGCGTTGCCCCGCATTCAGCATTTTAGCGCCCCGTGCACGCTAAGGTGGCGCGAACCCGACTTGCGAACCGCCGATGACCAGCCCCGACAGACCTGATTTCTCCAATGTGCAAGGCAGCGTCGACAGTACCGAGGCGGCCGGCGCCAAGGCCGACTTCAGTAATGTCCAGTCGAGCGTGACTTCCACCGAGCGCACGTCTTCCGGTGGTCATCGCAGCTATATCGTCGTCCACGGCGACACGCTGTCGCATATTGCCAAGCACTTCTACGGAAAGGCCAGCCACTGGCATGCGATATTCGCCGCCAACCGCGACCAGCTCGATGACCCGGACCGCATCCGCCCCGGCCAGGTGCTGATCATTCCGGACGAGCAAACCTGACTGCCCATCATCCCATCGCGGAGTTCCACATGATCTCGAATTTGTCCCGCTGTACCCTGGCCATTGCCTTGGCCTCCAGCCTGGCTTTGTCAGCCTGCAAGAAGAATGAGCCGGTGCCGCCGCCCGTAGCTGCCGAGCCCGCCCCGGCACCTGCTCCGCCGCCGGAAGCGACGGTTGCTCCTGCCGCGACAGTGTCTGTGACCAGCGTAAACCTCGGCACCGCGCTTGCTGCCGACAGCAAACTGAGCACGCCGAGCTCCGGCTTCGGCAAGAAGGACACCATCATCGCGGCGGTGTCGACCGTAACCAGTGACCCCAATGCAACCGTGCCCGGCAAGCTCGGTGCACGCTGGACCTTCCAGGATGGCCAGGTGGTCAACGAAGAAACACGTGACCTGCAATTCGCCGGCGCCGGCGTGACCGACTTCCGCATCAGCAAGCCCGACGGCTGGCCGGCCGGCAAGTACAAGGTCGACATTTCGCTGGACGGCGCGGTAGTGCAGTCGCCGGAATTCACCATCAAGTAAACGCGGCTCGGCGGCAGGGCTGGACCGCGAACCCCCGCGAGCCCTTCGAGATTCCAGCCTCGTCCTGGCGCGCGCTCAATCAGCCAGCGCGCGCTGCAGCATCGGCGGCATGGCCAGCGCGCCGCGATGCACATCGGCGCTGTAGTACTGCGTATCGAAGGGCTTCGCCATTGCTGCGTCGAATCGAAATGCGCTCAGCTCGCGCGGCGATTTCGAGGCAATCAGGCAACTCCACCAGCCGGTCGGATAGCACGGCTGCGGAAACGGCAGCACGCGGAAGTCACGGAAGCCTGCTTCGCGCATGGCGCCGCGCATTTCCAGGATCAGGTGCATCAGCGCCAGCGGGCTTTCGCTCTGCTGCACCAGCAAGCCGTCGCTGCGCAACGCGCGCAGGCAGCTGGCATAAAAATCCTTGTTGAACAGTCCCTCGGCGGGACCCACCGGATCCGTGGAATCGACGATCACCACGTCGATGCTTTCCGGCGCGGCATTGGCCATGTGCGCGATGCCGTCATCGAACAGGATGCGCGCGCGCGGGTCGGCGTTGTTCTCGCACAACTCCGGGAAATATTTCTCGGCCATGCGCGTGACTTGCTCGTCGATGTCGCATTGCACTGCGGTGCGCACGCCGGGATGCCGGAGCACCTCGCGCAGCGTGCCGCAGTCGCCGCCGCCAATGATGACCACGTCGCGCGGTTCGGGATGCGTGAACAAGGGCGCGTGCGCCATCATCTCGTGGTAGAAAAAATTGTCTCGCGTAGTCACCATCATCGCGCCGTCGATGAGCATGACGTTGCCCCAATCGGTGCTCTCGTACATTTCGATCTTCTGGAAGGGCGATTGCACTTCCTCGAGCTTGCGCTCGATCCGCAAGCCGAACGCCGAGCCGGTGTGGCTGAAGTTTTCGTGGATCCATTGTTTGGAATCGTTGTCCATCGGTTTTTCCAGGGCGTTCACAGGCCGCCATTCTAACCAGCCGGCTACGGCTCCAGCACTGATCACCGACGCCCGTTAAACTACGCGCCTGCCGATTCCGGAGTCGCCCATGTCCGCCTGGTCCCTCGACCGCGCCCGCCACACGTATTCCATTCCCTATTGGTCCGACGGCTACTTCGACCTCGATGCACAGGGACGGATGTGCGCACTGCCACGCGGCGTGGGCGGGCCGATGCTGCCTCTGCCCGAGGTTATCGAGCAGGCCACGTCGGCCGGACTCAAGCTGCCGTTGCTGCTGCGCTTCTCCGACATCCTCGGCGACCGCCTGCGCAAGATGCAGGCGGCCTTCGCCAAGGCGATGACCGAGCTCAACTACACCGGCGGCTACACCGCGGTCTATCCCATCAAGGTCAACCAGCATTTTGGCGTTGCCGGCGAGCTGGCGGCGCAGGGCGGCGACGGGTTTGGCCTCGAGGCTGGCTCCAAGCCCGAGCTGATGGCCGTGCTGGGCCTTGCTCGCCCGGGCAGCGTAGTCATCTGCAATGGCTACAAGGATCGTGAATTCATTCGCCTGGCCCTGATCGGTCGCAAGCTCGGGCTGCAGACATTCCTTGTCGTTGAAAAACCCTCGGAGCTGGCCATCATCATCGAGGAATCGCGCGCGCTCGGCGTGCGGCCAGGCCTGGGTGTGCGCATGCGCCTGGCCTCGCTGGGAGCCGGCAAATGGCAGAACAGCGGCGGCGACAAGGCGAAGTTCGGGCTATCGCCGCGGCAGGTGCTCGACCTCATCGACAAGCTCAAGGCGGCCGACCTGCTGGATTCCTTGCAGCTGCTGCATTTTCACATGGGCTCGCAGATTTCCAACGTGCGCGACATCGCCAATGGCATGCGCGAGGCCGTGCGCTATTTCGTCGAGCTCTCGCGGCTGGGCTGCAACATCCGCTACATGGATTCCGGCGGTGGCCTGGGCGTGGATTACGAAGGCACCCGCTCGCGGGGGTTCTGCTCGGTCAACTACGGACTCGACCAGTTTGCGCACACGCTGGTGCAGCCGCTGGCGGAAGCTTGCGTGGAATTCAAGCTGCCGCCGCCGATGATGATCACCGAAGCCGGCCGCGCGATGACTGCGCACCACGCGGTGATGGTGGTGAACGTTTCCGAAGTCGAGTCGGCCCCGAACGGTTCCGTGCCCGCCGTGCAAGCCGGCGAACCGGCGGTGTTGCGCCACTTGCGCGAAACCCATGCCGCACTCGATGCGCGGCCGCCGCTCGAGCTGTACCTGGAAGCACAACAGGCCTTGTCGGAAGGGCAGTCCTTGTATGCGCTGGGGCAGTTGTCGCTTGACCAGCGCGCGCAGCTCGACGATCTGTTCTACGCCATCGCGCACCGTGTGCGCGCGCGGCTCACCGGCGAGGAAAAAAGCCATCGCGATGTTCTGGATGATCTCAACACGCGCCTCGTCGACAAGTACTTCGTCAATTTTTCCGTGTTCGAATCGATTCCCGACGTCTGGGCAATCGACCAGGTGTTTCCGATCGTGCCGATAGCCCGTCTCGGCGAAGCACCCGACCGGCGCGGCGTGATTGCCGACCTGACCTGCGATTCGGACGGGCGCATCGACAGTTACGTGGAGTCGGAAACCCTCGGCAGTTCGCTGCCGCTGCACAGCCCCAAAGCAGGCGAGAGTTACCGGCTGGGTATTTTCCTGGTGGGCGCGTACCAGGAGACATTGGGTGACATCCACAACCTGTTTGGCGACACCGACACAGCCAATGTGCGCGTGGCCGCCGATGGCAGTTACAGTTTGCAGCGGCAACGCGCCGGGGACACCACCGACGTCATGCTCGACTACGTGGGATATGCGCTCGATGACCTGCGCGCAGCTTATCGTGACAAGGTCGAGGCCGCAAAGCTTTCAGCCGACGATGCCGCTGCCGCGCTGGCCGCGCTTGAGGCTGGCCTGACCGGCTACACCTACCTGCACGAAACGGTGCACGCATGACCGCGCTGCAGCGGGTCGGTTTCATCGGACTGGGCGCCATGGGGCACTCAATGGCTGGCCACTTGCACGCTGCCGGGTTTCTCGCGCGCGTGGCTAATCGCAGCATCGGCAAGAGCGAGGCGTTCAGTGCGGCAACCGGCGTGCCGGTGGCGGCACGCGCGGAAGATTTCGCCGAATGCGCGCTGGTCATGCTGTGCGTACCGGCCGACAAGGATGTGCTGGCCAACGTCATGGCCCTGGCGCCGGTGCTGGCGCCCGGCAGCGTGGTGATCGATCACTCGACGGTATCGGTGCAGGCTGCACGGCGTGCGCAAGCGCTGCTGGCCGAGCACGGCATTGGCTTCCTGGATGCGCCGGTGTCCGGCGGCGTTGAAGGCGCGCGCAACGGCAAGCTTTCGATCATGGCCGGCGGCGCGGCGTCGGATCTTGCGCTCGCGCAGCCGGCACTGCAGTGCTACGCGCTGCGCATCACGCACATGGGTGCGTCAGGCAGCGGACAAGCGACCAAGGCGGTCAACCAGGTGCTGGTGGCCGGAATTGCCCAGGCCGTCTGCGAGGGTCTTGCGCTGGGCGAAAAGCTTGGCCTCGATGCCGAGTTGCTCGTGCCGACTCTGGCGGCGGGCGCGGCCGGCAACTGGTTCCTCGACAAGCGTGGCCTGACCATGCTCGCGGACAATTTCGCACCCGGCTTCAAATCGGCGCTGTTGCACAAGGACCTGCTGATCGTGCGCGAGATGGCGGTGCAAGCCGGCATCCGCGCGACGGTGATCGAGCAGTCGCTGGCCGACTATGGCGAACTGATGGGGCGCGGCTTCGGCGAAGAAGACACCTCCGCGTTGCTGCGGCTCAAGCGCGAAGCTCCTTAAAGTCGCTGACGTTTACTTGACGCGGATTGCCTGCGCGGAAATGCCGTGGCTGGCCAGCGCCTGCTTGGCCGCAGCCAGCGCGCTGGCGTTCGGGTACGGCCCCATGCGCACGCGGTGCACGGTGTTGCCGTTGATCTGCGCCACCTCGACGCGCGCCACTTCGCCGGTCAGCGCGATTTGCGCCTTCAAGGCTTCGGCTTCGGTGTCACCCCGGAACGCCCCGGCCTGGATCAGGTAGCGCGGCGCCGCACCGGCGTTAACGGGCTGCGCCGAGGCCGTTGCTTGCGCTGGCGTCGTGCCGGCGCTGGGCTGCTGCGCGTTGGCGACGGTTGCTGCCGGGTTGCCAGGCGCGGCCGCTGAGGCAGCAGTGCTGGCCGCTTTCGCCGCCTGCGCAGCTTCCGCCCGCGCCTGGGCGTCGAGCTCTGCATCGGGAATGACGACTTCCTTTTCCGGCAGCAGCGAATAGAAGGTGTATTTCGGTTTCGGCCGCTCGGGCACGTCCGGCAGCGCGTTGTCGCTGCCGGCAACGCGCGGGCGCGCACGCGCATCGGGCGTCGGCAAAGTGCTGCCCGCTTTGGTCCAGGTGCCGTGCAACTGCAGGTAGCCGAAGGCCAGCGCACCGATAAGCAGCCCACCCAGCATCCACACCCACCCTGGGGTGCCGCTGCTGCGGCTGCCGCTACGCCGCGCCTGGTTCTTGCTGCGTGTCGCCATCACATCGTCTCCGGGGCTGATACGCCAAGCAGAGCCAGGCCGTTGGCCAGCACCTGCTGGGTCGCCTTGCACAAACCGAGGCGAGCACTGCGCAATTCCTCGCCAGCGGTCAGGATCGGCATCGAATTATAGAAGGCGTGGAAGGCCGCCGCAGTCTCGCGCAGGTAGTTGGCCAGTACCTGGGGCGCGCGGTTGGCCGCGGCGGCTTCTATGACTTCCGGGAAACGCATCAACTCCACCAGCAGCACGTCTTCGGCGTTTTCCACCAGCAGCTTGCGCGCCGACAGTGCCGCGCTGTCGTTGTAGCTGAGCTGCTTTTCCTTCAGCTGGCGGAACAGGCTGCTGATGCGCGCGTGCGCATACTGGATGTAATACACCGGGTTGTCGTTGGAATGGCTCTTGGCCAGTTCCAGGTCGAAGTCCAGGTGCTGGTCGTTGCTGCGCATGACATAGAAAAAGCGCGCCGCGTCGGTGCCGACTTCCTCACGAAGCTCGCGCAGGGTGACGAAACTTCCAGCGCGCGTTGACATTTGCACGCGCTCCGCGCCGCGGTACAGGATCGCGAACTGCACCAGCTGGATTTCAATGTGCTCCGGATCCAGGCCGAGCCCTTGCGCGGCTGCCTTCAGGCGCGCCATGTAGCCGTGGTGGTCGGCGCCCAGCACGTACAGGGCTCGACCGAAACCGCGCTCGAACTTGGACAGCAGGTAACCGAGGTCCGAGGCGAAATACGTCGCCACGCCGTTTTCGCGGACGACCACGCGGTCCTTGTCGTCGCCAAAGGTGGTGGCTCGGAACCAGGTGGCGCCGTCGAGCTCGAACAGGTGCCCTTGCTCGCGCAGGCGCTCGATCGCGCGCTGCACATAACCTTCGGTGGTCAGCGAGCGCTCCGAGAAAAAGTTGTCATGGACCACGCCAAAACCGAGCAGGTCGTTGCGGATGTCGGCCAGGCACCACTGCAGGCCCACGTCGAACACGATGCGGTAGTCGGCCTCACCAAGCTGCTTGCGCGCGCGGGCAATCAACGCATCGACATGCAGCTCCTTGTCGCCACCCTGGGTCTCGTCGGCGGGCAGGTCATCGGTGATGTCGATCGCGCTGCGACGCAGGCGGTCGCCTTCCTTTGCACGCAGGCTACGTGCGATTTCAGACACGTAATCGCCCTTGTAGCCGTTGTCCGGGAAGCGCACGTTGACGCCGCTCAATTCGTGATAACGCAGCCACACACTCACCGCCAGGATATCCATCTGCCGGCCGGCGTCGTTGACGTAATACTCGCGCTGCACGCTGTGGCCGGACGCCTCTAGCAGGTTCGCGACGGAGGCGCCGTAGGCGGCGCCACGGCCGTGGCCGACATGCAGCGGCCCGTTGGGATTGGCCGAAACGAACTCAACGGTCATCGACTCGCGCGGCTCGCCGGCCTGGCGGCCGTAAGCTGCGCCCTGCTCGAACACGCGGCGGATGGTGGCCAGCCGGCAAGGTTGGGAAATGCGGAAATTGATGAAGCCGGCGCCAGCGATCTCGACCTTTGAAACATGCTGGGTCTCGCCCAGGTTGGCAACCAGCGCCTGCGCGAGGTCGCGCGGCTTCATGCCCGTGGCCTTGCCGAGCATGAAAGCGATATTGGTTGCGTAATCGCCGTGCTCGCGCGAGCGCGTGCGTTCGATCACGTAGTCGGGCGTGACCAGGTCCGGCGGCAATTGACCGTGCCGGCGCAGGTCGAGCACGGCTTGTGCGACCAGTTCGCGCAGATGTTCTTTCACGGAAGGCTTGGGCTCATTGGGTAAGCCGATCATTGTAGCGCGCGGAGTGTTTGCCGGATTGCCGCTGGCGCTGCGGTCGCGCCGTGGCGTCGGTAACCGGAGGCGCGGTTCAGCTGGCGCCAGTCAATTCCGAAAAGGCCGCGAGTACCTGTGCGCCGTCCAGCGGTGCCTGCTGTTTGAACCGGGACAGGAGCGCGGCGGTCGCTTCGCGCACGTGGCTGGCATTGGCCAGCTTCTGCGGGCCGAAGACGCGCTCGCCTTCGCGTGAGTTGAAGCGATGCAGCTCGAAGAAGTACGCCTCCTGCCCAAGACCTAGGAAGCCCAGGCACGGCAGGGCCGATGCTTTCTGGTCCAGCTGCCGGCCGGCGCGCATTTCCCGCTCGCGGCACAGGCGCAGCGCAGTCGCGCACAACTGCTCGAAATTTTCGCCGACATTGGCGGTATCCAGGTCAGCGGCCAGCCGGGCCAGGCGTTCGCCCCGGCGCGCCTCGGGCAATGCGCGCCAGCGCGGCAGCGCGCTGTCCAGCCACAGGGCCAAGCCACGGGCCAGGGCGCCGCCGGCGACGCTGGGCAGTTCCTCGGTCTGCGCGTCCCGTATGGGGCTCGGCCTGGCGTCGAAAGTGCTTCCGGCGATCATCAGCTCCAGGGCAACGTACTGGTCACGATCGACTGCACGCTCGAAACCGCAGGCGTCGAGGATGCGGAAACTTTCACTGATGCTTGCAGCTTCGTTGCCACCCACGGGCCCGGGAACGTCGACGCCCTCGCGCTGGCGCAAGTCGTGGCAGGCCGCGAACATCATCAGCGCCTCGATGTCACGCGCCCCTGGCGCCGCTTCGCCCATGCCCTCGAGCATGCGCGATAGCCGGCGTTCGCAGACTTCCAGCACATGGGTTTCGTTGTGGTAGGCATGGAAATCGTCGCCCAGGCTGCCGTGGCGCAGGCCAAGCCGGGCCGTCGCCAGCACGGTTGCGTCCCGCGTCTTGGCATCGGCATTGAAAACCGCGGCCACCTGGTCCAGGCGCTCGAGGACGTCGGGCCGGTGCTCGGCAAGCAGGCGCCGCGCGGCCGTGGCATCGGGCAGCGCGAGTTCGTTGTCGTCAGGCGCATACAGGCTGGCATAACCGAGGAGCAAGATTAGCGCCGGGTCGGGTAGTCGCGGCGAGTATGACTTAACCGCTGCGAAGTACCAGCGTGCGCGCTACAGCCACCCGCGCTGCGCCATGGAAGTGGGTGCCCCATCGCCGATGATGAAGTGGTCCAGCACGCGCACCTCGACCAGCGCGAGCGCTTGCTTCAGTCGCGCCGTCACCGCCCGGTCCGCGGCGCTGGCTTCGGCGTTTCCGCTCGGATGGTTGTGCCCGAAGATGACCGCGGCGGCATTGTTGGCCAGGCATCGTCGCGCCACTTCGCGCGGGTGTACCTCCGAGCCGTCGAGGGTGCCGCGGAACAGCTCCTCATAAGCCAGCACCCGGTGGCGGGTGTCCAGGAACAGGCAGGCGAACACTTCGTGCGGCAACGCCCGCAGCTTGCGCGCGAAATACAGTCCTGCCTGCTCGGGGTCTGCAAGCGCCTCACCGCGTTGCAATTGCTGCTGAAGGTGCCGGGTGCCAAGCTCCAGGGCCGCGCCAAGCGCGCAGCTTCGCGCCGGACCCAGACCGCGCAGGCGGGCGAGTTCGGCCACGGGCCGGTCGAGCAGCTGGCGCAAGCCACCGCTGTTGGTAAGCAGCGCCCGGCCAATATCGACCGCGCTTTGGCCACGCGCGCCGCAGCCAATGAAAATAGCCAGCAGCTCGGCGTCGGAAAGCGCGCTTGCGCCGAGAGCCAGCAGTTTTTCACGAGGACGTTCGCTGGCGGGCCAGTCACGGATGTGCATGGCCTGAGCATGCGCGTCCGGCGCGCCGCCCGCGGTCGGGAAACCACGCCGCTTCGGGTAAGCTAGGCCGCAATGATTAGCCCAGAAAACCCCTACACCGACCGGCTGGCGGGCGAACGCATCCTGCTCGGCATCACCGGTGGCATCGCCGCATACAAGTCGGCGGACCTGGCTCGGCGCCTGCAGGACGCCGGTGCGCAGGTGCAGGTAGTGATGACCGATGCGGCGCAGCAGTTCGTGAGCGCGCAAACGTTCCAGGCGCTCACCGGACGCAGTGTGCGCAGCAGTTTGTGGGACACCGCGGCTGAAGCGGCCATGGGTCACATCGAATTGGCGCGCTGGGCAACGCGCATCCTGGTGGCACCGGCCAGCGCCGATCTGATTGCGCGGCTGGCGCACGGCCTGGCCAACGATCTGCTGTGCACACTGTGTCTGGCCAGCGAAGCGCCGCTGGCCCTTGCGCCAGCGATGAACCGGGTGATGTGGGCGCACCCGGCAACGCAAGCCAACGTAGCGACGCTGCGGTCCAGGGGCGCCCTGCTACTCGGCCCCGGCGATGGCGAGCAAGCCTGCGGCGAAATCGGCAGCGGACGCATGCTGGAGCCCATGGAAATCATCGCTGCGCTGGCAGCCCTGCCACAAACAGCCACGCTGCTGGCCGGACGCAAACTTCTGATCAGCGCCGGCCCGACGCTTGAAGACCTCGATCCCGTGCGTTACCTCGGCAACCGCAGTTCCGGCAAGATGGGCTTTGCACTCGCCGCCGAAGCCGCGGCCATGGGCGCGCAAGTGACGCTGGTCAGCGG
>JAYSXN010000031.1:0-7381 GCA_043717405.1 Gammaproteobacteria bacterium | reverse complement strand
CACGCGGGACCGAGTTGAACCATGGGCCCGGGGCCAACAGTTTGAAGACCCGGAAGCCGGCCACGCTGTTGCGCGGGGCCGCGCGTGAGATGGAAATTCGGCCGGGGCCGTCGTACAGAAAGAAGGAACTGGTTTTCATGTGGGACTTTCTTGGGTTGCGGGTGGTGAAACTATTGGATTCTGTATATACGTGTTTGTTCCCCTTAAAGCAAGCCCATTTCGGAAAAGCTTTTGATCGCGGATCCGCCGACGATGAAGTGATCGAGCACTCGGACGTCGACCACGGATAACGCGGCTTTCAATTTTTGCGTCAGATGCTCGTCTGCACGGCTCGGCTCGGTGCCACCTGACGGGTGGTTGTGCGCCAGCATGACGGCGGCTGCGTTGTGGCGCAATGCCGCCTTGACCACCTCGCGCGGGTACACGGCGGTCTGGGTGAGCGTGCCGCGGAACATCTCTTCAACCTCGATGACGCGGTTTTGTGAATCCAGGAAGATCACCACGAACACTTCGTGCTCAAGGTGGCCCAGGCGCAGTCGGAGATAGTCTTTCGATGCGGTCGGCGTGTGGAGCTCTACGGAGTGATAGCGCATGCGCTGCTCGAGCACCTTCAGTGCATCGGCGATGAGGCAATCGTCAGCCTGAGTTGCGAGATCGAAGGCGGGGGAGATAATGGAAACAGCCACGGTGGACTCCTGTTCAGTTCGTCGAGGTCAGGGGCCGCAGTTGGTTGGCGCTTTCTGCGGCCCCGTCTATTATCTGTTTAGATACTAGATACTATTATTATAGTTCAAGGATGCAGTATATCAAGGGGAATATCTATTATGTTTGTCGGTGCGTTGCCGATGCCTGTCGTCAATCAGTTGATCCAATCGGTCGACTGCAGTAGCTGGTCCGAGATATTCGTCTGCTGCTCGGGGAGTTTTCGCATCGACCGGGCGCTGAAGACCAGATACCCGACCACGACGGTGCGCGGCAACGACGTCAGCCTGCTGTCCTGCGCGGTCGGCGCGCTGCTCACCGGTACCGCGTTCGACATTGCCTTCCGCGGGCGCCTGGCGTTCATCGAAGACCTGGATCTCCAAGGCTTCGAGGCGCGCATCGCAGCGGTGATCGTCGCGCTGCGAATGGGCCAGTTTTCGGGCGACAACGCCTACGCGGCCGGCCACTTCGCGCACTGCCGCGAGCACTTCGCCGACTACCACGCCAAGGCGCTGGCCAAGATCGCAACGCTGGCGGCCGGCGTGCACCTGGACGAGTTCGTGCCTGGCGACTTCCGGGACCACGCCAAGCGCGCCACCGACGCCGGCCACGGCATCGCCGGATTTTTGCCGACCTACAAGGGAGGATACGAGCGCATGTACCGCTTCATCGACGAGGGCGTCGAGTGGTCCGCGCCGTCGTTTCGCACGTGGGATCCGGCCGATCTGCCGGCCTGGCTGGGCGAGGTCGCTGCGACGGGAGCGCCCTACTTCATCGTCACCGACCATGAGCTGCAGGGCTTCGAGGCGTCGACCGAATACCGCTCGAAGGTGAACAAGCCGCTTTTCGGGTACATGGGCAACGGGCGTGCGTCGTTTCGGCGCGCGCGCAACCGCGAATCCAGGTTCGCTTACACCAAGGTCGATGCCGCGAAGCTCGGCGTGACGACCGATGTGCAGCTGGTGCCGGGCACCAGCGCGCAGATGACTTTTCTCCGCAACGCCTATCTGGCGAAGGGAATAGCGCATGCTTCGGGCGTTGCGAACTACCTGGTGTTGCTCGACGGCGCGCTTGCGGGTGGGTTCATCTACAGCCGGGACAAATATGATCCTGCCAATTGCATCTACCTGCTTTCGGACTTTTGCATCACGCACGAGAGGCGCCTGGCCAAGCTGGTCGCCATGCTCGCGTGCAGCCGCGAGTCGGTGCAGGCCTGGTGCAAGCGCTTTGTCGTGCGCCCGCACGCCATGCGCACCACGGCATTTACCGACGCGCCCGTGTCGATGAAGTACAGGAAAATTTATGAACTCACCAGCCGCAAGCCCGGCCAGCTCGCCTACGAAGCGCCGATCAGCCAAGCCCGCCCTGCCGCCGCCATCTACCTCGACTGGCTTGCTCGCTTCGGACAAGCTGCAGACCCGGATCGTCCGGTGCAAGCTCGCCGAGCTGCGCATCCTCAAGAAAAACGCGCGCTACATGGCCGAGCCGGAATTCAATCGCCTGGTGGCGAATTTGCGCCGTGACGGCGTGTTGACGTCGTTGCCGCTGGTGTACCGCGGCGAGGTGCTGTCGGGCAATCACCGCGTACAGGCCGCCATCAAGGCAGGCATCGTCGACGCCGACATCATCGAGATTCAATCGGAGCTCGGCGAAGACCAGCGCCTGGCCATTCAGCTGTCGCACAACGCGCTGACCGGGAAGGACGATCCGAGCATCCTGCGGGAGATCTACGAAAGCCTGGCGCTGGACTGGCAGAAGTACAGCGCCGTCTACGAAGAGATGTTCAAGCTCGACGAGGCGACTGCTATCGGCCTGGGCATCCCGATTGCGAAATACGAGGAACTCGTGATTGCGTTCCTGCCTGAAGACCGCGAGGCGTTCTACGAATTCGCCACCGCACTGGACAAGCGCCACAAGCATGCCGACGTGCTGGTGGGCGAGGCTTCGGACTTCGACGCCTTTTTCGAGGCGATACTCGCCGTGAAAACCGCGCGCAAGATCGGCAACACCGGTACCGCGTTGCGCGTCATGGCCGAGATCGTCGCGAAGGCGATGGCCGAAGAAACTGCAGAGGCTTGACATGCGGCCCGGACCACCCAAGAAACCTACCGCGCTAAAGCTGATCGCGGGCAATCCCGGCGAAAAGAAGCTGCCCGTGGGCGAGGTGCACCCCAAGGTCGAGATGCCCGGCATGCCGAAGCACTTGAGTCCGGAGGCGCGCGCTGAGTGGGAGCGCCTGGGGCCGGTGCTGGTCAGACTGCGCCTGCTCACGCGACTCGACCGCGCTGCGTTCTCCGCCTACTGCCAGGCGTGGTCCCGCCATGTCGAGGCCGAAGAGATGATGGCCAAGGCCGGCGCGATGGCATTCACGCCGAACAAATTCCCCGTGGTGAGTCCGTGGTACACGATTTCGAAGCAGTCTGTCGAGGTCATGGCCAAGTTTCTTTCCGAGTTCGGGCTGACGCCAGCCGCCCGCACACGGATCAACGTGCCGCACCCGCCGGCCGGTGATAGCGATGGCGACGAAAAAGCCTCCGCGCAGTCGTTCGCGTTCTAAGGCGCCACCGCCTACCGCGCTGGCTGGCTTCTGGTTCGACGAGGCGGCGGCCGACCGAGCGGTGCAGTTTTTCGAGAAGTGCCTGACGCACACCAAGGGCGAACTGGCCGGCCAGCCGCTTCTTCTCGACGAGTGGGAAAAGAACGAGATCATCCGGCCGCTGTTTGGCTGGAAACGAGCCGACGGCACTCGGCGCTACCGCAAGATCTTCGTGTTCGTGGCGCGCAAGAACGGCAAAGCGCTTGCGGTAGATACGCCGATTCCGACGCCCCATGGCTGGACGAACCACGGAGATCTACGAACCGGGGACTTGGTTTATGACGGCAATGGCGGGACGGTGCGGGTGCTTGCCGCTACGCCGGCCTACGAAGGGCCATGTCGACGGGTTGTATTTGCCGATGGTGGTGCAGTCGTAGCGCACGATCTGCACGAATGGATCACTGATCGAGGAATTGTCGAGACTGCCGAGATGGCGAGGACGCTGCGGCGCGGTGCGCGCGGGGATTTTGGCCATCATGTCCGGGTAGCCGGAGCGCTGGTTGGCACTGAGAAAAAGCTACTCGTCGACCCTTATGTGCTTGGAGTTTGGCTAGGGGACGGTGCCACAAGTGCAGCACGCGTCACGTGCGCCGACGCGGAAATCGTCGCACGGTTGGTCGAGCTTGGGGAGGAATGCCGAGTAGTCGGGGCCACCGGAAAATTCGTTGCGCCTGCATATGCGGTGGGAGCCGGGTTTCGGTCTGGTCAAGCCAAGGCAATGACGCTACAAGCCCGCTTGCGGGCCATTGAAGTGCTTGGACACAAGCACATTCCGGATCAATACCTACGAGCTTCCATTGAACAGCGCCGCGAACTGCTGCGCGGTTTGATAGACACCGACGGATTTGTCTCAAAAGCTGGCCAAGTGGTGTTCACAAACACCTGCAAACCGCTGATCGACGGGTTGATTGAGCTGGTGCGATCGCTTGGGCTCAAGCCAACGTTAAGAACCGATCGCGCAATGCTTGGAAAGAAAGACTGCGGCCAATGCTGGGATGTGCAATTTTGGCCGCCCAGCGATTTGCGAGTTGCTTACGTTGAACGCAAGCAAGAACGTATCGTTGCCGGGCTACGTTCTGGAAAAAGACGCAGTGCTTCGCGTGCGGTGGTTTCTGCCTCGCCGGTTGGACAACGTATCGTGAATTGCATCCAGGTCGAAGGCGGCGTCTATCTGGCGGGGCGGGCGATGGTGCCTACGCATAACAGCACGTTGTGCGCCGGCATCGCGCTTTACCTGCTGCACGCCGACCGCGAGATGGGCGCCGAGGTCTACAGCGCTGCGGCCGATCGCGAGCAGGCTGCAATCGTCTTCGACGTGGCCAAGCAGATGGTGTCCCAGTCGCGCCAGCTCAGGCCGCGCACCGAGGTCTACAGGCGCTCGATGGTGCACCTGGAATCTGCTTCGAGTTACAAGGTGCTCAGCGCAGATGCGTTTTCTAAGCACGGCCTAAACGCCAGCGGCATCATCGTCGACGAAGTGCACGCGCAGCGCAACCGCGAACTGATCGACGTGCTCAGCACCTCAGTCGGATCCCGGCGCCAGCCCATCGAGGTCTACATCACCACCGCCGGATTCGATCGCAAGTCGATCTGCTGGGAGCTCTACGACTACGCCGTGAAGGTGCGCGACGGCATCATCGTCGACGACGCTTTTCTACCCGTCATTTTCGAGGCGAAGCCGAAAGACGACTGGACCGATGAGCGGGTCTGGGCGAAGGCAAATCCTGGCCTGGGCAGCTCGATCAAGATCGACTATTTGCGCGCCGAGTGCAAGAAAGCGCAAGAGATCGCGGCTTACGAAAACACGTTTAAGCGGTTGCATCTAAACCTGTGGACGCAGCAGGAAAATCGCTGGCTGCAAGTCGAAACACTCTGGGATCCGTGCGGCGGCGTCGTGCCTCCGCTTGAGATGATGCGCGGGCGCCGCGCCTGGATCGGAGTCGACTTGTCCAGCACCACCGACATCACCGCGGTGGTGGCAATCGTGGAGGATCCCGACGACCCCGCCGAATTCGACGTGGTGCCTTTCTTCTTCGTGCCCGAGGAACGAATCGAGATCCGCGCCAAGCGCGACCGCGTGCCTTACGACCTGTGGCGGGAGCAGGAATTTTTGATCGCCACCGAGGGCAACGTCGTCGACTACGAGGCCGTGCGCTTGAAGATCAACGAGCTGGGCCTGGTGCTCGATGTGCAGGAGGTGGCCATCGACCGCTGGAATTCGACCGGCCTGCAGACGCAGCTCACGGGCGATGGTTTCACGGTCGCGCAATTCGGGCAGGGCTTTGCGTCGATGTCCGCGCCGACGAAGCAACTTGAAGTGATGCTGCTGCGTCGCGAGCTGCGCCACGGCATGAACCCGGTGTTGCGCTGGATGGCCGGAAATGTCGCGGTAGCGCAAGATCCGGCCGGGAACATGAAGCCGGCCAAGGACAAGAGCACGGAGCGCATCGACGGAATCGTCGCGCTTGTGATGGCTATCGGGCGTGCCATCGTCGTCACCGACGAAGAAAACGCTCTCGACTGCCTGCTCGCCGGAGAGGCCATAACGTGAAAGACCACATGAGCACGACCGCACTCGACGCACGCACCGAGCGCAAGCTCGCCAAGCCTGGCCGCATTAAAGCCGCGCTGTTGAGCTGGCTCGGCGTGCCGGTAACGCCGGCCGACGGCGCTTTCTGGTCCGACTACTTCGGCGGCGACTCCTACTCGGGCGAGCACGTGACGCCGATGATCGCGCTGCAGAACGAAACCGTGTGGTCGTGCGCCGGCCTGATCGCCGAGACGATCGCGACCTTGCCGTTCGGCGTCTACAAGCGCTTTCCCACCCGCGAGCTGGCGCCGAAGCACGCGCTCTATCCGATCCTCAACGCGCAGCCGAATGCCTACATGGCCTCGGGCACGTGGGTCGAGATCGTGGTGATGGCGCTGCTGTTGTGGGGCAACGCGTTCGCTGAGATCGTGCGCGCCGGCGGCCGGGTGCTGGCGCTGGACTTCATCCCGCCGGATGGCATGTCGATGCGCAGACTTAGCGACGGGTCTATCGAATACAAGTGGCTCGGCTTGAACGGCCAGCCGCGCACCTGCCGCGAAGAGAACATGCTGCACGTGGTCGGCCGATCACTGAACGGCGTGACCGGCTTGTCTGCCATCGCCTACGCGCGCAACGTGATGGGCGGCGCGATGGCGGCCGACCGCGCGGCGGCAACGATGTTCAAGCAGGGCCTGCTCCTGCAGGGCACGTTCGAAACAGACCTACCGGTCAAGGAAGACAAGCGCGCGTTGTTTCAGGAACGCCTGAAGGAGTACCAGGGGGCCATCAATGCCGGCCGCGCGCCGCTGCTGGAAGGCGGCGTGAAATACAAGCCGCTCAGCATCAACCCGAACGACGCGCAGATGCTGCAGACCCGCGAGTTCGGCGTGGCGCAGATCTGCCGCTGGTTTCGCGTTCCGCCGCACATGGTCGGGCACACCACGAACTCGACGTCGTGGGGCACTGGCCTGGAACAGCAGACGCTGGGTTTCTTGAGCTTCACCCTGCAGCGCTGGCTCAAGCGCATCGAGGACGAGTGCACTCGCAAGCTGTTCAACCCGGTTGACCGGATGACCTACTACGCGGGGTTCAACTTCGAGGGCCTGTTGCGCGCCGACAGCGCCGGGCGTGCGGCGTTCTACTCGACCATGGTGCAGAACGGCATCTACACCCGAGACGACTGCCGCTCTCGCGAAAGCCTGCCGCCGATGGGAGGGAATGCGGCGGTGCTGACCGTGCAGGTCAACATGAGCCCCATCGACAAGCTGGGCGAGGCCGCCGCGCAGGCCGCCGCGCTGGCCATCGAGAAGGCCAAGAATCCACCGGACAACACCATGAATCCGCCGCCCGAACCTGCCCCGCCTGGCGGAAGCTAGACACACTCGTTTCGTATAGGCGCAGAATCCGGTATTGGCGCGGTCTATGACCTCGCGACTTGAAATCCGCGCAACCTATGAGCGCTTGTGCACAAGGGGCGAACTGATGCTGAACCGGAACAGAGTGCCGCAAGCCCGGCAAGATCGACCAGCGCTTGCGCTGCAGTGGGACTTGTC
>JAYSXN010000004.1:0-7746 GCA_043717405.1 Gammaproteobacteria bacterium | reverse complement strand
GGCGGTAGTGCGAATCACGCCAGTGCTCCGGGTCCTGCGCGTCACCGTCCCATTGGTCGGCAATGCCAACGCCACCGGTGAATCCGATGCGGCCATCGACGATAAGCAACTTACGGTGCGTGCGATTGTTGATGCGCCCAAGCGTGTACCAGTGCAGTGGATGGTAGAGCTGGATCTGGATTCCAGCCACGGTCATCTTGTCGACCATGTCCTTGTCGAGCTTCTGGCTGCCCGCCCAATCAAGCAGGACGTGTACCTTGACTCCGGAGCGCGCGCGGTCCTGCAGAGCATTGGCGAACTGGTCGCCCGTTGCCCCGGACCAGTAGATGTAAGTCTCCAGATTGATGGTTTGCTTCGCCTCGCGGATGGCTTGCAGCATTGCCGGGAAGATGGCCGCGCCATTTTCCAGTGCCTGGATGCGATTACCGTCGACGATGGCCGGGCCGAGCATGATCCCCAACTCGCGGCGGAACTGTGCGTCGTCAACGCCGTAGCGATGCTGCAGTGGCTTCTGTATCTGTTTTTCGGCGCTCGAGAAATTGAGGAACAGCAAGGTTGCGGCGATGGCGATCAGCGCGCCGATGATCCCGGCAACGATCATTCGCTTCCTGCTCCATGCCATTTTTTATCCCCTGGCCAAAAAAAGAGGCGGGCCCTTGCAGCGCCCGCCCCGCATCATGCAGCCCGTCAGCCTTATTTCTTCGGGTTGTTGCTGTCGTCCATCTTGGCACGCGCGGCGTCGGCGGCAGCCTGGGCGGCATCGCCAGTCTGCTGCGCTTCTTCCTTCACTTCAGCGCTGGCGGCATTGCCGGCCGCGGCTACGTTATGCCCGGCTTCGTCGGCCGCAGCGGCAGCAGCATTGGCGGTGGCCGCAGCGGCATCGGTCACGGCGGCACCGGCGTTCTGGGCAGCGGCGCTGGCATCGTTGCCAGCCGCATCAGCTGCCGGGGCGGCGGCGTCGGCCTGGGCTTTCTCGGCCTGGGCGTCAGCCTGGTCCTTCTGTGCGCTGTCACATGCAGCCAGGGAACCGGCCAGCGCGATAGCCACGAAAATCGAGGTGAATTTGTTCATGAGCGTACTTCCTTGTGGTGGGGAACTTGTCGGTCAGGGGCAACAGGTTCCGGCATTCCGGAAGCTATGGCATGTAGAAAATAGGACTTTCAAGCTGAACGGACGCTGTTCAAACTCGAGCATGACTCAGCGCGACGAGAGGGATGAGCATTTGCCGGGCTGATCGAGCTGGCAACAGGCGCAGGGTCTCGGCGGTCAGGGCCGCGTAGCACTCACACGCGCGGCGTTCCAGCCGCTTGCGGTCGAGGACGGTGATGCGTCCCCGGCTGTGGCCAATAATGCCTTCGGCCTGCAGGCGGCAGGTTGCAAGCGTGACCGCTTCGCGACGCACGCCAAGCGCGGATGAAAGTACCTCGTGCGTCACCGGGATCTCCGGCGAGATCAGGCGGTCCAGGCTCATCAGCAAGCGGCTGCTGACCTGCTGGTCAACCGAGTGGTACCGGTAGCACACCAGCGTCTGCGCGACCTGCGCAATGCGGACCTGGGTGTAGCGCAACATCAATTGACGGAAATCGCCGCCGACGTCGAATTCCCGCTGCAGGATCTCGGAGCGAAGGCGGTACGCAAATCCAGCGCAGTGGGCGACCGCGCGGGTATTGATGTTCGCCCCGGTGAACACACAAATGCCGATCATTCCGTCCCGGCCGGCGATGGCTACTTCCGACATCGATCCGCTGGCCAGCACCTGCAGGAGGGAAATTACCGCAGTCGTCGGAAAATAACAGCACTCCGGTACCGATCCGCTCTCGCAAAGGACGCTGCCGGCATTGATCGCAACGCTTTCCAGGTGCGGCTGGACACGATAAATGCTTGCTGCCGGGAGCGAGGCCAGCAACTGATTCTGTAGGGGCCCGAGTTTGGCGAAGCCATGGGCAATGCCTGGGCGTGATAGGGAGGCTAGATGGGGCATCGGTGTCCGCCTCTACAGAACCGCCAGTTCAGGCTCGCGCGCGTGGTTTATCGAAACGCAAGCATAAGCGGCCGTATTGCACATTCCAAGACAGCTCACAGCCGCTGAGGCGTAGCAATTCACGAATCATTAACTGCTGGGTGTCCGCACAGGCGCCGCTTTGCGACCCACTTGCAAGGACGAAGCCAATGCCTTCGTCGGGCCCATCCGCCGGAAGGCCTTCCATCACCAGCATCGGCCCGCGCCCATCGGCGTGCAGCGCTAGCCGCAGTACCTGCCCTCGCGGCGCTTGCCGCGACACCGCCAGCAGCAGGAATTCCAACATCTGCAGCAGCCGTCGCGAGTCATGCTCAACCATCACGGCGTGCTCGCTTGGCTCTGTTTCCAGGCGCTGCCCACGTTCGCCGAGTGCACGCGCAAGCTGGCTCCTCCCCGAGATCGAATCCAGCGCGACGTTGATGTCGGCGACTTCGCAATTGAGCTGCAGCGAACCGGCCTGTATGCGCAAAAGGTCGCTAGTGCAGTCGATTTCGGCGAGCAGGCGGTCTACCTGGCGGTCGATCAGCCGCAGCGTGTCGTCTTTTTCCTCGGGGCTGATGCGGCCGCTGCGCAGCAACTGCACAGCCATTCGTATTGGAGTGATCGGCCCACGCAGGTCGTGGCCGACGCGCAGGGACCATTGCTCTGGAAGCGTGTGAACTGGTCGCTGGGCATCGGGCATTGCCATGACCGCCACGCTCTCCGGAGGCGCATGGCTCCCGAGCGGCCATACGCACACGTTCCAGGCGCTGCCTTGCGCGGCGTGCCTGACGTTTGCCGCAGCACGACCGACCGCTGCGGTGGCAAATGCAGCCGCGACCAGTTGCACGATGGACTGCCCGCCTTCGCCGCTGAACTGGAACAGCCCATCGAGCGCTTCTACCGCAACGGCATCCCTACCCGGCAACAGCGCCGCGGCCTGGGAGTTGCCATGCGCACTATGCCAATCATCGCGCCGCACCAGCCAGGCCGCACAAGGCAGGCTGGCGAAGAAACCCTTGTAGTCGTTGCTGTCGTCCAACTCGCTCATGCGACCGAAACACCGCGCTTGCCAAGGAGCTCGAGGGTGTCGCGGCAGATGCGTTCAATGGTATCCAGATCCGCAGGCTTCACCAGATGGACGTCGAAGCCTGCTTGTTCGCTGCGCCGTCGGTCTTCCTCCTGCCCCCAGCCGGTGAGGGCAACGAGGCGCGGACGAACGTCGCCAGGCCATGGCTGCGCACGCACCTGCATCGCCAACGCGAAACCATTCAAGCCGGGCATGCCCACATCCATGAAGGCAAGCTCGGGCAGGAAGGAGAGCGCCGCCTCGACCACCTGCAGTGGATCGTAGAACACCGCTACCTCATGGCCCATCATCTTCAACGACAAGCCCAGCATGTCGGCTGAGTCGCGGTTGTCGTCCACCACCATGATCCGCAGCGAACGGGCTGGCGCGCCGCTGGCGCTCGGTGGATCGGGCAGTTCGACCTGCGCGGGCGACACCACCGGCAAGCCGACGGTGAATGCGCTGCCCTGGCCCAGGCCGGCGCTGCCGGCCTGCAGGCTACCGCCGTGCATTTGCACCAGCCGGCGCGCCAGGGTCAGCCCGATGCCCAGCCCCCCGCGCGAGCGTTCGAGCGACGTGTCCACTTGCGCGAACAGGTCGAAGATGTAGGCAAGGTGATCCTCACCCAGGCCGATGCCGTGGTCGCGCACGCAGACGTGCACCGTCTCATCGGCGAGCGTGACGGACAGGTCCAGCGTCGAGCCGGGTTCGGAGAATTTGCTGGCATTGCTCATCAGGTTGGAGAATACCTGGGCTAGCCGATGGGGGTCGGCGAGGACCATGACGATGCGCTCCGGCAATTCCAGCCGGACCGATTGCCGCGCGGCGGCCAGCAATGGCTGCACGGTTTCGACGGCGGCATCTATCACCTTCGCAAGGTCGACGAACTCGACGCGCAACTCCAACCGGTCCCGGGTGATGCGCGAAATGTCGAGCAGGTCATCGACCAGGCGCACCAGGTGCGTCATCTGCCGCTCCATGACGCCGTGCAGCGCCTCATCGTCCCTGCCGGCGGCCTTGGTCAGCTGGCGGACGTTGAGCGCGCTCTGGATGGGCGCCAGGGGGTTGCGCAGCTCGTGCGCGAGCGTGGCCAGGAATTCGTCCTTGCGCCGGTCGGCCTGGCGCAGCCGGTCCTCTACCTTGCGCCGCTCGAGGATTTCCGCCTGCAGGATCTCGTTGGTCTGCGCCAGCTCGAGGTTCGACGCGCTCAGCGACTGGTTGAGCTTATGCACCTCGCTGGCTT
The DNA here is from genome assembly GCA_043717405.1 of Gammaproteobacteria bacterium. Taxonomy (GTDB): domain Bacteria; phylum Pseudomonadota; class Gammaproteobacteria; order Xanthomonadales; family Xanthomonadaceae; genus Arenimonas. Next base: position 3,435 of record JAYSXN010000004.1, on the reverse strand, counting down.
TCTCGACCTGCAAGGCTTCGTTGGCGTCGGCCAGGTCGGCATTGGCGCTGGCCAGGCGCAGGTTGAGGTTCTGCAGTTCACTGCGCTTGCGGAACAACTCCGCCAGCACCATCACCTTGCTGCGCAGGATTTCAGGAATGATCGGCACCATCACGTAGTCGAAGGCGCCGAGCTTGTAACCGTGCAGCCGGTCGAGCTCGCTGACATTGACCGCGGACACGAAGATGATCGGCGTTTTTTCGAAACGCGGATGCTGGTGGATCAGGCTAGCGGTCTCGAAGCCATCCATGTCCGGCATGTTGACGTCGAGCAGGATGACGGCGAACTCCTCGTCCATGACCCGGCGCAAGGCATCCATTCCGGAGCTGGCCTCGACCAGGTTTTCGCCCAGCGGCTCCAGGATCGCGCGATAGCTGAGCAGGCGCGCGGGGTTGTCGTCGACGAGCAGGATGTTCGCCGGTTCGACGGGATGGTGGCCGCCGGTCGGCATCAGCGGTGCAGCCATTGCCGCAGCAGTGACAGCAACTGGTCGGTGTGTACGGGCTTGGCGATGTAATCGGAAGCCCCGGCCTCGATGCATTTCTCGCGGTCGCCCTTCATCGCCTTGGCGGTCAGCGCGATCATCGGCAGCATGCGCAACTCTGGCCGCGAGCGGATGGCGCGCATGGTTTCGTAGCCGTCCATGCCGGGCATCATGATGTCCATCAGCACCATGGCCACGCCCTCCTCCTGCTCGACGCGATCGATGGCCTCCTGGCCATTGTTCGCGGTGATCACGTTCATGCCGTGGCGTTCGAGGATGCTGCTGATGGCGAAGATATTGCGGACATCATCGTCCACCACCAGCACCTTCTTGTTGAGCAGCGAGGCGTCGGACTGGTGCAGTGAACGCAGCATCTCGCGCTTGGCCGGCGGCAGGTCGGCCTCGACGCGATGCAGGAACAGCGCCGTCTCATCGAGCAGCCGCTCCGGCGACTGCACGCCCTTGATGATGATGCTCTTGGCCACCTTCAGCAGGCGCGTTTCCTCATCGACGCTGAGGTCCTTGCCGGTGAACACCACGATGGGCAGTTCCGCCAGCGTTGGCTGCTTCTGCACGAGGTCCAGCAGGTCGAAGCCATTCATGTCCGGCAGGCGCAGGTCCAGCACCACGCAGTCGAAGCCGCCAGTCAGCATTTCAGTGAGCGCTTCGGCGCCGGTGGCAACCTGAGTGATCTGCACGTCCTCGTGGGCGATCAGCTCGGCGATGCTCATGCTCGCCACCTCGTCGTCCTCAACCACCAGCAGCTTTTTCACCCGCGGCATCGAGAACTGCTTGATGCGCTCGAGCGCGGCCTCGATGGTTTCAGTCGTTGCCGGCTTGGCCAGGTACGAGAACGCGCCGCGTTCCATGCTGTGGTGGCGTTCTTCCTCGATGGTGACGATCTGCACCGGGATGTGCCGCGTTTCCGCGGACTGCTTGAGGCGCGCAAGCACGGTCCAGCCGAGCATGTCGGGCAGGAAAATGTCGAGAGTGATTGCGCTTGGATGGTAATCATTGGCCAGGCGCAGCGCATCGGCGCCGCGCTGTGCCACCAGTGCCCGGAACCCGGACGCACGCGCGAGGTCTCGCAGCACGCCGGCGTAATGGCGGTCGTCTTCCACGATGAGGAGCGACAGTTCGCCCGGCACCAGGATGGCGCGGTCATCCTCGATCTCGTCGGCAAGATGCAGTACGGGCGTTGCCGTGCTGCGGATGGCTTCGTTGCGGTTGCCGTAAGCCGTTGCCAGACGCTCGATCGCCGGCGAATACACCAGCGGCAGGAACAGCGTGAACGTGCTGCCCACGCCGGGTTTGCTCTCCAGGCGAATTTCACCGCCAAGAACGCCGGCCAATTCGCGGCTGATCGCCAGGCCCAGGCCGGTGCCGCCGTACTTGCGCGCGGTGCCGGCGTCAGCCTGCTGGAAGGCCTCGAACACGATCTTCTGTTTTTCTCCGGAGATGCCGATTCCGGTGTCCTCGACCTCGATGGCGACGACCATCGCGGCCTGGCTCAGGGACCGATGCTCGGGGCTCCAGCCTTCGGTCGCGACGCGCGCATGCAGGCGCACGCCGCCGCGCTCGGTGAACTTGAAGGCGTTCGACAGCAGGTTCTTGACGATCTGCAACAGGCGCTTGGAATCGGTATTGATCGCGCCACCCAAGGCCTCGTCGAAGCGCACCGAGAAATTGAGTTTCCTGCGCTCGGCTTCGTGGCGGAAGCTGCGCTCGATGGAATCGCGCAGGTGGTTGAACGGGATGTCCTCGTTTTCAACCGTCACCGTGCCAGACTCGATCTTGGACAGGTCGAGGATGTCGCTGATCAGGTTCAGCAGGTCGGTGCCGGCCGCGTGGATGGTCTTGGCGAATTCGACCTGGCGCAGGTTGAGGTTTTCCTCGTGGTTGTCCGCCAGTTGCTGGCCGAGGATGAGGATGGAGTTCAACGGCGTGCGCAGCTCGTGCGACATGTTGGCCAGGAATTCGGACTTGTAGCGCGAAGTCAGCGCGAGCTCGGCGGCCTTTTCCTCCACCGCGCGGCGGGCGTGTTCGATTTCCTGGTTCTTGCGTTCGACCTCTGCGTTCTGCTCGGCCAGCAGCTTGGCCTTGAGCGCGAGTTCCTCGTTGGTCTGCTGCAATTCGGTCTGCTGTGATTGCAGTTCACCGGCCAGCTGCTGCGACTGCGACAGCAGGCTCTCGGTGCGCATGGTCGCGGCGATGGTGTTGAGCACGATGCCGATTGAGCCGGTGAGCTGCTCGAGGAAGGCGCGGTGCGATTCGGTGAATTCGTCGAGCGAGGCCAGCTCGATCACAGCCTTGACCTCGTCCTCGAACAGCACCGGCAGCACGATCACGCTGCGCGGCTTGGCGCTGATCAGGCCGGACTGGATCTGCACGGCCTCCGAGGGCACGTCGCGCAACAAGATCAGCTCGCGTTGCGCAGCGCACTGGCCGATCAGCCCTTCGCCGAATTCCAGGTCGCGGCCTGGCTCGGCCTGCGAGGAATCGGCATAGCCGGCGAGCTTGCGCAGCCGCGGCGTCGTGGTCAGTTCAGCATCGACGACGTAGATCAGGGCCTGCTGCGCATTCACCAGCGGCGCCAGTTCCGACAGCAGCAGCCGGCCGAGCGTGATCAGGTCGCGCTGGCCCTGCATCATGCCGCTGAAGCGCGCCAGGTTGGTTTTCAGCCAGTCCTGTTCGCGGTTGCGCTCGGTGGTGCCGCGCAGGTTGCCGATCATGGCGTTGATATTGTCTTTCAGGTCAGCCACTTCGCCACGCACGTCGACCTGGATGGAGCGTGTGAGGTCACCTTGCGTCACCGCGGTTGCGACTTCGGCAATCGCGCGCACCTGGGTGGTCAGGTTGGCGGCGAGACGGTTGACGTTGGCGGTGAGGTCCTTCCAGATGCCGGCGGTGCC
>JAYSXN010000300.1:0-3977 GCA_043717405.1 Gammaproteobacteria bacterium | reverse complement strand
AGAGTCCACCGTGGTAGCGGTCGCTTCGGACCAGGTCACGCAGTTCGGCCTTGTCGATCGTTTGCCACTCAACGGCGAAATACTCGGACATCAACTTTCGCCGCGCTTCGAGCACGGCCGGCGATTTGAACCAGTTCGCCCAGATCACGCCGGCATCGGTTGGATCGCAGCCGATGGAGTACTTTGAAATGCGCTTCCGGATGAGGTCGACCGCGGCTTGTGTGCCTTGGTAAAGCGCGAGGGCGCGTTGCGGGCCGAGGTCTTTCAGCAGTGTCGCCTCCCCCGCCGAAAATCCGCCGAAGACAAAACCGCCATTGCGCCCGGAAGCCCCGTGCGCGATGACCTGCGACTCGATCAGCACGACACCGCCAAGCCCGCGCTCGGCTAGTCCCAGCGCCGTGTTCAGGCCAGCAAACCCGCCGCCAATGACGCAAACTCGCGCTTGCTGTCGGCCCTCGAGGCAAGCGTGCCGCGCACCTGGCATCGCCGATGCGCGGTAGTAGCTGGTATCGTCGATGGCCGTGCTTTTTCTGCGGGAGGCAACTAGCATGTCAGCAGTCGGGCCGAAGGGGAATGCATGAGCGAGCTACGCAACCAGAGCGAGTACCATCGCGCCGACCCTGCGTACCGCCGGCAGATGCTGGTGTTCCTGGCTGTCACCACGGTAGGTGGCTGCGCGGCGTTGGTCGCCCTTCAATTCTGGTTGGCGCGGCTCGGCGCCAGAGCCGGACAAGGCGACTTGCTAACCTACGAACTCTGGCTGCACCGGCTCCTGGCCGGGCTATGCCTGGTGCTTGCCGCGACCGGCGCTGGTTTTTCCTATTGGCTGTACCGCATGGCACGCGCCACGCAGTCGGAGCGGCGTTGGCCGCCGGCATCGGCGCGTACTTCAGCCGACGTGAGGGTCCGCTATCTGACCTCCGCGGACTCCCTGGTATTGCAGATGAAAGGCGTTGCAATCGCGCTCGCCCTGCTGGCCCTGGGCCTTGCTGCCTGGGCAATCTGGCTGCTGCGCAGCGCCTGAGGTAGCGCGGCGTTCGGTCATCCCGCCCCGATCAGCGGCCGAGTGCCGCGGTCATGTACGCGCGGGCTGGTCCTGCCAGGTCTTCGTGATCCAGCGCAAACTGGATCGTCGCCTCGACCAGGCCAATGTGGCTGCCGCAATCAAAGCGCCTGCCTTCAAATCGGTAGGCAAGCACGCGTTCGCTCTGCAGCAGCGCGGCAATGCCGTCGGTCAGCTGGATTTCGCCCCCCGCGCCTGCGCGGGTGTTTTCCAGCGCATCGAAAATTCGCGGGCTGAGGATGTAGCGGCCCACGACCGCGAGCGTGCTTGGCGCAAGCTCCGGGCTTGGTTTTTCGACGATTGCACTGATCGGGCCGAAGCCGTCGCTGAACTGCTCCGTCGCAACTATCCCGTAGCTACCCGTTTGCTGGCGCGGCACGTCCTGCACCGCGATCACACTCGCAGATTCCCTTTCGGCAAGTTCCGCCATCTGGCTGAGTGCACCGGGCCCGCGGTTCCAGATCAGGTCGTCGGCAAGCATCACCGCGAACGGTTCGTTGCCGACCACAGTCCGGGCGCAAAGCACGGCATGGCCGAGTCCCAGCGCCTCGGCCTGGGTCACGAACACAGCCCGTACATGGTTGGGCAGCACGTCGCGGATTACCGACAGCAACTCGAGCTTGCCCGCCTTCTCCAGCTTATGCTCCAGCTCGTAGGCTTTGTCGAAATAATCGGCGACCGAATGCTTGTAGCGGTTGGTAACGAAGACCATCGTGTCGCACCCGGCTTCTATGGCTTCGTCCACCGCGTACTGGATCAGCGGCTTATCTATGACCGGAAGCATTTCCTTAGGCACGGTCTTGGTAGCGGGAAGGAAGCGGGTGCCGAGGCCGGCGACGGGAAACACGGCCTTGCGGATACGGAAAGTCATCGGAGGTTCTGTACCTTCGGGTGGCTGGATAGGGGAATGACGTTGTCTCCAGCCGGCCGATATTCACGCACGGCTTGGCGCAGGAATACACGGAAGGCATCGTCATCGTTCTGGGTCTTGAGCAGCGCATCGAGCCGCTCAAGCGTGCGCGCCATGTCCGCTGCTGGCACTGATCCGAGCTCGGAGCGCAGCACGCGTGGATTGGCGGTGTGGGAGTAACGCTCGTCGGGATGCAAAACGGTTTCGTGCAGCTTTTCACCCGGGCGCAAACCGGTGAATTCGATGTTGACGTCCACGCCTGGATGCTTGCCCGCCAGGCGGATCATCTGCTCTGCAAGTTCGCGGATGGCGACCGGCTGGCCCATGTCCAGCGTGAACACCGAAGCGGACGACACGGACAGGTTGGTGGTCTGCAGGATGAGCTGGCAGGCTTCCGGAATGGTCATGAAATAGCGGGTGATGTCCGGATGGGTGACCGTGACCGGCCCCCCGCGTGCGATCTGTTCGCGAAAGATCGGCACCACACTGCCGGCGGAGTCGAGCACGTTGCCGAAGCGCACTACGCAAAGGCTGGTGCCACTGTCGGCAAGCAGGCTCTGGCACGCCAGCTCGGCCAGGCGCTTGCTGGCACCGAGCACGCTGATTGGCTCGATTGCCTTGTCGGTCGAGATGAGCACGAAGTTGCGCACGTTGGCGGCACGGCAGGCGCGTGCGACGGTGCCTGTGACCTGCACGTTGTTGCGCACGGCCGCGCGCACCTGTGCCTCGAGCATCGGCACCTGTTTGCAGGCGGCGGCGTGGAACACGACTTCCACACCGGCCAGCGCGCCGCGGTAGGCGTTTAGATCGCCGCAGTCAGCCAGGACGGAGTGCAGGTTGAGCCTGGGAAAATCGGCACGCAGCAGCCTTGCCACCCGTTCCAGGGACTGCTCGTCACGCTCGAGCAGCAACAGGCGGCCGACCCCTGCCCGCGCGCACTGCCGCGCCAGCTCGGAGCCGATCGAACCACCGGCGCCGGTGATCATCACCGCGCGGGAGCCGAAATATTCGTGCACGAGTTGCCAGTCGAACTGCACCGGCTCGCGCCCGAGGAGATCTTCGATCGCCACTTCCTTGAGTTCGAAGCGCCCGAATTCGCTGTCCAGCTGATCTGAAAGCCGGGAAACCTTGCGGAATGGCAGGCCGGTCTGGTCGCACAGCTCCACTACGCGGCGCATCTGGGCCGCACTCGCCGACGGCATCGTTATCACGAGCATTGTCGCGGCCGTTTCGCGCGCCACGGTTTGCAATTCGTCCAGCGTGCCGAGCACCTGGACACCCTGGATCTTGGCACCCTTTAAGACGGCGATGTCATCCAGAAGCCCGACGGCGTGGAAGCGATCCTGGGCCCTGAGTTCGCGCAGGAGCATCTCGCCGGCGCTGCCAGCGCCGAGGATCAGCACGCGAGTGGCGTCGGCGGCTTTGCGCGACATGGCCAGCCCGGTGTCCTTCCACAGGCGATAGCCCAGCCGTGGCAGCCCAAGCGCCACGATCAGGAACAGCGGGTAAGGCACGAGCACCCGGCGGGGCACTTGCGGCAGCATCCCCAGGATCATGAAGGCAGGCACGATCAGCAGGATGCCGGTCATCGCCGCCGTGCCCAGGTTGACCAGGTCCGGCATGCTCGCGAATCGCCACACGCCGCGATACAGGCCGACACGCCATGAAACGATGCCCTGGATAGCGATGACAAGTGCGAGTTCCTGCAACAGGAACGCCGATGGTGGTGCTCCGGCGAGCCCCGCCAGCCAGCGCAGCATCATCCAGGTGGCAACGACCATCAGACCGTCGTGCAGGATCACCAGTGCCCTGGGCAAGTGGACGATCCATGGCCACCTCCTACTCATGCACCCTACTCCCGCGTCTCGACGGCCTCAGCCAGATCCACCGCAGCCCGAATTGAACGGCAGTGCCACAGGTGTAACACAGGATAAACAAAATCGACATAACGAAACTTGAATACCCATGGGCAAAATGCACCAGCGCCGACCATGCAGCAGTCCA
>JAYSXN010000299.1:0-3995 GCA_043717405.1 Gammaproteobacteria bacterium | reverse complement strand
GTCGATCCAGCCCTTGCTCCATCTTCACCGCCATCATCTCCACCGCGATGATGGCATCGTCGACCAGCAAGCCCAGCGCAAGGATCAGCGCACCCAGCGATATCTTGTGCAGCCCGATGCCGAAGTAGTACATGGCCGCGAAAGTCATCGCGAGCACCAGCGGAATGGACAACGCCACCACCAGCCCTGGGCGTTTGCCCAGCGAAAAAAAGCTGACCAGCAGCACGATCAACACCGCCTCGGCCAGCGACTTGACGAACTCGGAAACCGAGTCCCTCACCGCCGACGGCTGGTCGGAAACCTTGTGCAGGCTCATCCCGACCGGTAGCGTCTTCTGCAGCCGCGAAAACTCGTTTTCGAGCCGCTCGCCGAGGTCGATGATATCGCCGCCGGATTTCATCGACACCGCCATGCCGATCGAGTTGTGTCCCTGGAAGCGCATGCGCGGCGCCGCGGGATCGGCGAAGCCGCGCTGCACGGTGGCCACGTCGCCGAGTCGAAAGGTACGCTCGCCTACGCGGATGGGAAAATCACGGATGTCCTGCACCGAGGTGAAGCCGCCGCTGACGCGCAGTTGCACCCGATCGCTGGCGGTTTCGAAAAAACCGGTAGGTGAAACTGCATTCTGCGCATCGATGGCCTGCTGCACGGCAGACAACGGAATGCCCAGCGTCGCCAGCTTGACGTTCGACAGCTCGATCCATATTTTTTCTTCCTGCAGCCCCAGCAGGTCGACCTTGGCCACGCCCGGGACGCGATGCAGGTCCAGTTCGATGCGCTCGGCGTAATCCTTCATCGTGGCGTAGTCGAAGCCATCGCCGCTCAGCGCATAGATGTTGCCGAAGGTGTCACCGAACTCGTCGTTGAAGTACGGCCCAGCGACGCCTGCAGGCAGCGTTTGCCGGATGTCGCCGACCTTTTTGCGCACCTGGTACCAGAGCGCAGGGATGTCACGCGATTCCATCGAGTCGCGAGCAATGAATTGCACCAGCGATTCGCCCGGCCGGGAGTAGGAGCGGATGAATTCGTACTCGCCGGTCTCCATCAGCTTTTTTTCGATGCGGTCGGTCACCTGCCGGCCGACTTCCTCGGCGCTTGCACCGGGCCAGAACGTACGCACGACCATGATCTTGAATGTAAATGGCGGGTCTTCCGACTGGCCGAGCCGCTGATAGCTGAAAATGCCGATCAGCGCGAGCACGATCATCGCGAATTGCACCAGCGTCTTGTTGCGCAGTGCCCAGGCCGACAGGTTGAACTGGCTCATGGACGGGTCAATGTCCGAGCGCAACCGGGCGATTGTCGCGATCGATCGGCTGTATTTTTTCCCCGTCGAGCAGCAGGTGCGCGCCCGCCGCCACCACCCAGTCATCGGGCCTGAGTCCCGAAAGAACAGGGACGCCGTCCTCGCCATAGGCACCGGTCGTGATTGCCGTAAGCCGCACGCGCGAGGTGCGCGGATCAACTACCCACACGGCGGGCCGTCCCTGGCGCTGTGTCAGCGCCGACAGCGGCACCTGCACGGGCGCAGCGCCCGGAGCCTGCGCAAACACGCGTGCACTCTGGCCCAGCGCGATCGGCTGGTTGCTACTGGTAAAGCTGACACGCGCCAGATAGGTGCGCGTCTGCGGGTCGGCTGCCGGAGACAGTTCGCGCAGGCGGCCGGGGAATCTGACGCCCGGCGCGGACCACATCTCGATGGCCAGTGGTCGCCCCAGCGTGAACTGGCCGATGTCCTGCTCGGGCACGCTGATCGCCACCTCGCGGTCACCATCGACCGCCAGCTCGAACACCGGCTGCCCAGGCGCGATCACCTGCCCGGCTTCGGCCAGGCGCTGCGCGATGACGCCGGCGCGCGGAGATCGCAGCCGGGCATAACCGGCCTGGTTTCCGGCAGTCGCCGACTGTGCCCGGGCTTGGCTCACCCGCGACTGGGCCACGTGAAAGGCCGCCACGCGGCTGTCATAAAGCGATCGGGCGACCAATTGCTGGTCAGCCAACTGGCGGTAGCGCTGCAGCTCGGATCGCGCCAGCGCAAGATCTGCCTGGGCGGAGGCCAATTGCGCCTGGGCGGCGTCCGCGCCGAGCCTGACGTCACCGGCGTCCAGTTCCGCGAGCAGCTGGCCGGCAACAACGTGGGCGCCCGCATCCACGAGACGACGGGTCATCTTGCCGCCGATGCGGAAAGCCAGCATGGGTTCCTCACGCGCTCGCACCTCACCGGCGAATGTCGTCACGCCGGCGGCTCCACTGCCCGCCCGCAGCACCATCGCCGGGCGGATCTGTGTGGTAATCGGCGGCGGACTGCATGAGGCCAAGGCCAGCGCCGCCGGCAGCAACAAGGTGAACGCACGGGTCGCCAACATGAGCGATGCCTAAATAATGAACCGAAAGGTACACTATCATTATCGAACTACTTGGTTCAATAATAGGAAATGGTTATTTCATCCTCCTCGCCAGCAACCCCTGGCCGTCCGAAAGACATGGAAAAACGCGCCGCCATCCTGGACGCGGCGATGACCTTGTTCCCCAGTCGCGGCTACGACGGCGTCAGCGTGGATGCCATCGCCCAGGCCGCTGGTGTGTCCAAGCTGACCGTCTACAGCCACTTCGCCGACAAGGAAGCCTTGTTCGCCGCCGCCGTTACCGAGTGCTGTGCACAGTTGCTGCCGCATCGCCTGTTCCAGGTGGATCCAGCCTTGCCGGTAGGGCAGTCGCTTCAGCAGATCGGCGTGGCTTTCATCGACCTGATGATGGACGAGCGTGCGCTCAGCCTGCATCGGATCATGATCACGCAGGGGGGCCAGGACCCGCGCCTGGCCCAGATTTTCTTCTCGGCCGGGCCGCAGGCGGCCTTGCAGGAAATGGAATCGTTCCTGCGCCAGGCCGATGCTGCCGGCAGCCTCGCCGTCGCCAATCCGACTCGGGCTGCCGAGCACTTCTTCTGCCTGCTGAAAGGCGTGCGACATTTGCGCGTGCTGGTGGGCCTGTGCGCGCCACCAGACGCGAGCGAGCGCCAGCTGCAGGTTTCGGAGGTAGTGGCTTTGTTTCTCCGCGCATTCGCGGCGGAACGCCAAGCCATGACGCAGGCGTGAGGCTCGCAGTTCGACGCCAGCCCGCTCATGACCTGCGGCGCGGTTACTTCTGGCACTACGTCGAAAGTGAGCGCGCAGGCGATCCTGTGCCCGATGCGTTTTTACCCTGGGAGCACGGCCAGCTTACAATTGCCGTTCCCTGCAGCCGCGGAAACCCCAGTAAATGTCGATGAACTTTGACCAGGCGCGCTTCGCGATGATCGAACAACAGGTGCGTCCCTGGGACGTACTCGATCCGCGCGTGCTGGAAACATTGATGGCCGTGCACCGCGAGGATTTCGTGGCCGCCGCGCATCGTCAGCTTGCCTTCGCCGACCTGCCGCTGCCAATGGCGCACGGCGAGGTGATGATGAAACCGATTGTGGAAGGTCGCCTGTTGCAGGCGCTGACCCTTTCGCCCGGCGACGAGGTGCTAGAGATCGGCACCGGCTCTGGATTCGTCACGGCCTGCCTCGCACGCCTGGCGCGCGAAGTGGTGAGCATCGACCGCCATGCCGACTTCATCGACGCGGCGCGGGCGCGGCTGCAACGCGCAGGTATCACCAACACTCGCCTGGAAGTTGCCGACGCCTTGCATTGGCAGCCAAACCGGCTGTTCGACGCCATCGCGATCACCGCCGCCGTGGCGGATATTCCGAGTCAGTTCACCGACTGGCTCAAGCCGGGCGGACGCCTGTTCGTCATCCGCGGCTACTCGCCGGTGCAAGAAGCGCTGCGCGTGACCCGGCGGGTCGAATCGCTGCACGTCGAAAGCATTTTCGAAACCGATGTTCCTTACCTGCATGGCGCTGAACCAGTGCCTCAATTCAGCCTCTGACCGGGATTTCCAATGTCTATCCGTTTGCGTCCGCTTGCCCTTGCCCTGATCATCGCCGGCGTTTCCGCGCAGGCCTCGGCCAC
>JAYSXN010000298.1:0-11578 GCA_043717405.1 Gammaproteobacteria bacterium | reverse complement strand
GCGTGCGCCGGCGCACTGCCAACCTGCAGCTTAGCTGGGTGGACTTGTCGGACCTGGCTGCGTTCGAGGCCGCAATCCGTCCCGAAACACGCATGGTCTGGATAGAAACGCCGACCAATCCGCTGCTCAAGGTGGTGGACATCGCCGCCATTGCCGCGCTCGCCCGCAAGCGCGGGCTGCTGGTGGTCGTCGACAACACCTTCAGCTCACCGATGTTGCAACGCCCGCTCGAACACGGCGCTCACCTGGTCATGCATTCGGCGACCAAGTATCTCAACGGCCACTCCGACATGGTCGGCGGCATCGTGGTGGTCGGCGACGATGCCGAACTTGCCGAGCAGATGACCTTTCTTCAGAACGCGGTCGGCGGAGTGCAGGGTCCGTTCGACAGTTTCCTGGCGTTGCGCGGCTTGAAGACTCTGCATTTGCGCATGAAAGCGCATTGCCAGAACGCGCAGCAACTTGCCGAGTGGTTGCAGGGCCATGCCGCCATCGAAAAAGTCAGCTACCCCGGCCTTGCCTCGCATCCGCAGCACGCGCTGGCGAGCCGGCAGATGGATGGCTTCGGCGGCATGGTGTCCATCCACGTGAAGGGCGGGTTGCCTGCGGCAACGCGCCTGTGCGAGCGGCTGCAATTGTTCGCGCTGGCCGAGTCGCTGGGTGGCGTGGAAAGCCTGGTAAACCATCCTGCGATCATGACCCATGCATCCATTCCCGCCGAACGCCGGCAGCAGCTCGGCGTCACCGACAATCTGGTGCGCCTCAGCGTTGGCGTCGAGGATGTGGCGGACCTTCAGCGTGACCTGGAAGCTGCGCTCGGATGATCTCGTGAAGAAATCCCTGTTTCATGACCTGGGCGAAAGCATGCGGCACCCGGAATTCTGGGCGTTCGCCAGCTGGCTCGATTTGGTGGTCAAGTACCGGCAATCGCGGCTGGGCATCCTGTGGCTGATCGCGCCAGCGGCGCTTTACGTCTGGGGGCTCGGCTTTTTCTTCTCATCGATGTCCGGCCAGCCGTTTGCGCCATTCGCCGTTTACGTAGCCTTGGGCTGGCTGATCTTCCGCGTGATCCAGAGCGTCATCATCGAATCGACCACGGCGTTCCCGGCGGCGTCGTCGTTCATCATGGACGGGCACGCGCGACTGACGGACTTCGTCCTGCAAGTTACCGCCAAAGCCCTGTTTTATTTCCTGGCCTCGATGCCGGTGCTGATCATTGCGCTGGCCTACGCGCCACATGTCAGCGGTTCGGGCCTTGCCTTCGGCCTGATCACCTTTCCGCTCATCGTGCTGAACGCCTTGTGGATCGGCGTGGTGTTTGCGTTGATTGGTGCCAGGTTTCCGGACCTGGGGCAATTCATCTCCAACATTTTCATGTTCGCCTTCCTGCTGACGCCGATCATCTGGCAGGCACAGACGATGCCGGCAGGTTCCATGCGCGGTCACCTGATGCGCATCAACCCGCTGTTCCACATGGTCGAACTGGTGCGGGCACCGATACTGGGTGAACCACTGGAAACCACCACTTTTTATTACATCGGCGCGATGACCATCATCGGCTGGTGCGTCGCCGCGATTGCCTATCGCCGCTACGCTCGCTTCGTGCCGACCTGGATTTAAGGAAGAGTCTGCGTGTCAGCATCGATTGAAGTAGACCGCGTATCGCTGTCGCTGCCCATCTTCGTGCAGCGTTCCCGGCGCACGCTTGGCTGGACCGGAATGCTGCTCGGCGCAGCCTTTGACCCGCCAAGGCGCGAGTTCACCCGGCTGCTGCACGATATTTCGTTCACCGCCAGGGAGGGCGACCGGATTGCGGTACTCGGTCGCAACGGGGCTGGAAAGTCCACCTTGCTGCGGGTGCTCAATGGCGTTTATGCACCGACGGCGGGCCACGTGCGCATGACTGGCACGTGCCAGGCACTGTTGAACATCACGCTCGGATTCAACAACGAGGCGACGGTACGGGAAAACATATTCCTGCGCGGCACCGCAATGGGAATACGCGCCGCTTACCTGAAGCATGAGATCGACCCGATCCTGGAGTTCGCCGGCCTGCAGGACAAGGCCAACCATCGGCTGCGCACGCTGTCGGCAGGGCAGCGCATGCGCCTCGGGTTCACTATTTCAACCTCATTCCAGCACGACATCATCCTGATGGACGAGTGGATGGGCGCGGGCGATTCGGAGTTCACCGTTCGCGCGACCGAGCGCATGCAAAGCCGGGTTGGCGGCAGCAAGATAGTGATGCTCGCCAGCCACAGCATTGCCCTGCTGCGCAGCGTATGCAACAAGGGCGTGGTCCTTGAAAAGGGGCGCATGGCCTTTGCCGGCGACATCGTGCTGGCCTTGAAGGTTTACCACGACATCATGGCGGGCACCCGCGGTGAAATGATCCAGGAAATGCCCACCTCCAGCTCGGTGCCGGCCTCGACTTACGGCTTCGTTGAAGCTATCGGCTTGACCGATGGCGTGCTCACGTTGCAGGGATGGTTCGTCAACACCGAGGGCCGCGTGCCGTCGGGCCTGGCGCTGGAGTTCGGTGGCCAACGCCACGAGGCGACGATAGTCAGGCACGTGCCGCGGCCGGACGTCATGCGGCACCTCGGCTTGAGCAGCGACAACTGCGGGTTCGTTGCCGATTTTTTGCTGCACTCCATCGCCGAAGTAGCCGAGATCGGCTCGGGCATGCGAGTGCTGGCAGGTGAGGACCTGTCCCCCGATTGCCCGCTACATATCGCGGCAGGGGTCAAGTTCCAGGTTGAAGCGTCGATCTAAGCGGCGTCTGACATGCACACGACCGAATTGATCGATTCCCTCGCCGAAGACATTGCCTTCATAGGGGACAGCGAGTTTTTTGATCGTGACTGGTACTGCGAGCACTATCCGGACGTTGAGCTCGTCGGGCTCAATCCGGCAGAGCACTACCTGAGGATCGGCGCTTATCTTTTGCGCGACCCCGGGCCCCATTTCAGTACTCGCCATTATCTGGAGACCCATCGCGACGTTGCGGCGATGGAGTCCAATCCACTGCTGCACTATTTGCGTCACGGGCGCCGCGAGGGTCGCTCCATTGGTCCCAACGCAGACGAGCCCGGTGCACCCAGGAAAGCAGTCGCCAGCCTGCCGACGCTGACCGCCAAGCCGCAAGCGCGACAGGTGCGCCATCCCGGCACCCGGACGCCGACAACGCAACCCACGGTGATGGTTTGCGCGCACATGGCCGGACCGCACCTTTACGGTGGCGAGCGCAGTTTCCTGGACATAGTGGAGGCACTGGCTGGCCTGGACTTCAACGTCGTAGTGACAGTGCCACTGCGTAGCCACAGCCACTACATCGGGCTGCTGCGTCCGCTGTGTATCGAGGTGATCGAGCTGGAGTATCGCTGGTGGGCTGGTGGCGATGAAATCAGCGAGCCGGCCGTCGCGGCGTTTGCCAGGCTGATCCAGGAAATGTCGGTGGCTGCAGTGCATGCCAATACCATCATGTTGCGCGAGCCCCTGATCGCTGCGCGCAGGATGGGCGTGCCGGCGGTGGTCCATGTGCGTGAGCTGGTCACCTATGATGCATCGTTGTGCAACGTGATAGGCCTGACGGCGCCGGAGATCATCGACCAGGTGTTGGCGCGGGCCGATCATGTCATTGCCAATTCCCGTGCTACCGGCCTGCAATTCACCAAGCCCGGCGCAACCCATACGCTGCCCAATACCGTCGATGTCGAGCAGTTCGCCGTCGCCAATCCGGTGGATCCGGCCAGAATCCGCGTCGCCCTGGTGAGCAGCAATCTTCCGAAGAAGGGCATTTTCGACTTCGTTGAAATTGCCCGCATCGTGGGCTCGCTAAAGCCGAACGTGGAGTTTGTGCTGATCGGTCCCGACAACGAATACACCGATGCTCTGCGTGCACAACAAGCCGATGGGCTGGTTCCCGGCAACCTCGTGTTCGCCGGCTACTTCGAGCGGCCACTGGATGCCATGCTTGAGGCTAACATCGTCGTCAACCTGTCCCACTTCCAGGAATCATTCGGGCGCACTGTCCTTGAGGCCATGGCGGCCAGTCGGGTCGTGGTGACTTACGACTGGGGCGCCCTGGGTGAGCTCGTGGTGGATCGCGAATGCGGGTACGTCGTGCCTTTCGGCGACGTCACGCAGGTTGCCGACCGCATCATGCTGTTGGCCCAGTCGCCGGACCTCCTCGAGGAGATGGGCAAGGCTGGTCGCAAACGCGCGTGCGCGCTGTACGGCAAGACCGAATTCGCAGCCCGGCTCAAGCAGATCTACGAGGTCATTCTCAGCGCTGCGCCAGCGCGGGACAAACTGCCCGCGCTTACCTTGCCCGCGCGTTCGACATGGCCCGTAACCGGGGCCGCAGCCCCCATGAGGATCGCCTATTTCCTCTGGCACTTCCCGGTGCCGTCGGAAACCTTCGTGCTCAACGAGTTGCGCATACTCGTTGAAAAAGGTTACGACGTGCGCGTGTTCTGCCGACGGTCACCGCATCCGGATTTCGTGCCGGACTTCGACATCCGCTTCGACGCGGTGGAATCGCCGCAGGCGCTGGCGCAGGCCTTGCGCGAAAGCGGCCGCACCATCGTGCACTCTCACTTCACTTACCCGACAGTGACGGACATGGTCTGGCCCGCCTGTGAAGTGGCCGGCATTCCCTTTACTTTCATCGCGCATGCGCAGGACATTTTCCGACACGGCAACGACCAGAAAAACCGCATCGGCGAGATCGGCCGTTCGCGGTTCTGCAGTCGCGTGGTGGTGCCGTCCCGGTTTCATCGGGACTACGTGGCAGCTCGTGGGGTGCCTGAGGAAAAGATACTCATCAACCCCAACGGTATCGACCCCGATCTGTACCGGGCCGGCTGGTGCGCGCAGCGCACGCAGCGCACGCGCAGAAGCGTTTGCGCCGTGCACCGGTTCACCGAAAAGAAGGGCCTGGCGAACCTGATCCGCGCAGGCCGGCGACTGGCGCTCGATGGCATCCAGGTGCACCTGTACGGATACGGCGACCTGCAGGATGAGTATCATTCGCTGATTGCCGAGCTGGGCGTGACCAATGTCCACGTGCACGGCCCGGTCGATGGGCGCGAAAGCATGCTCGAGATCTTCCGACAGCACGATCTGTTCATCTGCCCCTCGGTACGCGCGGCCGATGGCGACATGGACGGGATTCCAACCGTGCTCATGGAGGCAATGGCGAGCGGACTGCCGGTGCTTGCCTCGCCCATCTCGGGCATTCCGGACCTGGTGAGCGACGAGGTCACCGGTTTGCTTTGCGAGGCCGAAGCCGACGCCATTGCCGAGCGCATCCTCGACTTCTACCAACGCCCGGCCGGCCAGGTGGAAGCCATGATCGATGAAGCGGCGGCCCGGGTAGGGCGCGACTTCAATGCCGTGCTCCTGACCTGCGCACTGTTGCGTGTCTGGGAGCAGCAGACGATCGATGTGGTCATCGTCAGTTGGAATAATCTTGCGCAGTTGCGCGAGGTGATCAGGCGGCTTTACAAGTTCACCACGGCGCCCTTCCACCTGGTGATTTGCGACAACGGAAGCGAAGCCGATGTCACGGCCTACCTGTGCGATCTTTATGCCAGCCGTGACAACGTTTCCATCGTCCTGAACCGCATCAACGTGATGGTCGGGCCCGGGACCAACATAGCACTGGCCAACAGTCATTCGCCATACGCTTTCTACGTTTGCGGCAAAGAGGGTTTCGTTCTCGACTTCGGTTGGGAGCGGCGCGCGATCGACTACATGGAAACGCATCCGGAAACCGGACTTGCCGGGACCCTGTGTCATTCGCCCAGTTACCTGTACGGCAGGCAATTGGCGTCCGGTATCGCGCTATTCCCGAAATTCCGCAACCCCGGCTTCGCCACCAACAATCCGCAGCGCAAGTTCTGCCATGTGCAAGGTGGCTTCTTCGTACTGAGGCGCGAAATGTTCCAGGCCATTGGTGGCTTCAGCAATGAAGTTGCCCATGCCTACACCGATGTGGAATACAGCTTCCATGTCGAGAGCAACGGCTGGCGGCTCGGGCAAGCGCCCGGCTTGCTGTCGCTGTACAACAAGACGCGTCCGGACATTTTTACCCGGGTGGACGAGTCGGTGGCGGCAATCCATCCGCCCACGGTTGAGAACCTGCAAATCCTCGACACGATCAGCAGCAGGACCAGCCACTACTGCAACCTGTGTGGCCGGCTGGGCCAGGTCTTCGAGCTGCGCAATGGTGTTCGGGCATGCCGGAACTGTGGGTCAACGCCAGCCGATCGCTCGCTCTACCGATATATTGCCGAATCGATTCTTCCGTACAGGCGGCTTCCCGGGTTGGGCATTGGTGTCGGAACCGCCCTTGCCGCTTTCTGGTCGGAGCAGTTTCCAGGCGAGCTGTGGGAATTTTCACGCCTGGCGCGCGAAATTGAATTGCCAAGACAGGGCGCGGGCATTCTCCGCGTCATCTACGTTGACCTGGAGCCGGCGGATTTTGCGAAGACAGACGTGCTGTTGCGGGCGGCAGCGAGCCTGCTAGCGCCGGAGGGTTGCCTGATACTGCGGGCGGCAGCTCCCGATCCCAGGCTGCCCAGTGCACAGGTCCGCCTGCTCGAAGATGCCGCGGCAGCGGCAGGTCTGATCAAGGCCGCGCACCAGCGGCGCTACGCCAGCACGGCCAGTCTTTACGACTGGGCGCCACTGCTGATGTTCGAAACGCCCGCCAGCTAAACCATACCCGAATGGACGCTGCGACAGCGGGCGGCCAATGGCGTGGGCCAACGCCTGTCGCTTACAATTGCCGCTTTCAGCACTGCAGGAACCATCACATGACCGCCTCGACGCGTGTAACCCAGGTTCGATCCTTGTTGGCGGCGCTGGCCGCCGGCTCAGCGTTGGCGGCTTGCAGCCAGGCCCCGCAAGCTCCCGCGGCCGCGACCCCGGCCGCCGCCGCGCCGCAGGCTTCAGGCTCGACGATGGCTCCGCCGGCAACCTTGACGCAGATGGATTCGGCATCGCGTACCGCTGCATCCAAGATCGACGGCAAGTGTGCATTTGATTCCATCGACGGCGTTCCTTTCCAGGTGGACACTCCGGCAAACGTGCAGGATCCCGCAGCGGTCAAGCTCGTGGGTTGGGTGGCCGACGAGTCGACCATGACGCGGCCGCAGCCGGCGGCGCTGCGCCTGGAGAGCGAGGATCATTCCAACGCCTGGCAGATTGCCCTGGGTGCCCCGGTCAGCCGCGGGGACGTTGCGAAATTCTTCAAGGCCGACGGTTTGGCCAATGCCGGTTATTCGTTTCCGGTGAACCTCAAGGCGTTGCCGCCGGGGCAGTACCACCTGTCGATAATGCACAGCCAGGGCGGCACGCTGCTTACCTGTCCAGGCCCGACAATCCAGATTTCCGGCTGAAGCAAGCTGGCTAAAGCTGCCGATCCCGGCCCATGAAGGTGCTCTGCATCGTGGGCGCCCGCCCCAATTTCATGAAGATCGCCCCGATCATGCGGGCGTTTGCCCAGCGCGCGCCCAGGCACGATGTGCAGCTGGTGCACACGGGCCAGCATTACGACGCCGCGATGGCGGGCAGTTTTTTCGAGCAGTTGGGCATTCCCGAACCGGACATCTCGCTGGAAGTCGGCTCGGGCTCGCATGCTGTCCAGACGGCGGAAATAATGAAACGGTTCGAGCCGGTGCTCGACGCTGAGCGACCGGACTGCGTACTCGTGGTCGGTGATGTCAACTCGACGATCGCTTGCGCCCTGGTGGCGGCGAAGAAAGGCATCCGGGTCGTGCATGTGGAGGCTGGCCTGCGCTCGCGCGACCGCACCATGCCCGAAGAGATCAATCGCCTGCTGACCGACCAGTTGAGCGATCGCCTGTACGTGACGGAGCCGGAAGCGGTGGACAACCTTGCCGCGGAGGGTATTGCCCCGGAGCGCGTGGTGTTCGCCGGCAATGTCATGATCGACACACTTCTCTTCAGCCTGCCGCAGGCAGTTCCGGCAGCAACCACGCTCGCCGCCGCGCCGGATCCGGCGCTCTGGATGCAAACCAGCGGGTATGCTCTGCTCACCTTGCACCGTCCCTCCAACGTGGACGACCCCGGGGTACTGGCGCGGCTGCTGGCGATTCTCACTGAGGTAAGCAAGAAGGTGCCGCTGGTGTTTCCCGTGCATCCGCGCACGCATGAGCGCTTGCGCGCGCTGGATGTCGGCAGCAGCTTCACCCGCAGCCCGCGCATCCTGTTGCTGCCGCCGGCCGGGTATCGGGAAATGCTCGGCCTGTTGCAGGGAGCCAGGCTGATCCTGACCGACTCGGGAGGGTTGCAGGAGGAAGCCACCGCGTTGGGGATCCCGTGCCTGACCTTGCGGGAGAACACCGAGCGGCCGGTCACCGTAAGCCACGGCACCAACACCATCGTGGGCACTGACCCGGCGGCGATACATGCGGCCGTGGACGAGGTGCTTGCGACGGGTGGCAAGAGCGGCTGGCGCCCCGAGAAGTGGGACGGCAGGGCGGCGGAGCGCATTGTTGACGACCTGGTGGCATGGTTGGGTGAACAAACGGCCGTTTCGGCTGGGGCGGACGACGCTGGGATATAATGTGTCGCTCGACACGGCGCCAGCGGCCTCCCTGGTACGACACAGCCTTTGATTGGATTCATGCACCGGCTAAAGCAAGTCATTGACAAGGTAGCTTCATCAGACCTGTTCGATGAGTCCTGGTACCTGGCCAGTTATGCCGACGCCGCGATGGTCGGCATCAGCGCCGCCGAACACTACGTCCGCATCGGTGCCGATCTCCTGCGCGATCCAGGGCTAGGCTTCAGCACGCGCTACTACCTTGAACATTACCGTGACGTCGCGAAGGCGGAGATGAATCCCCTTTTCCACTACCTGGCGCACGGCCGCAGCGAGGGGCGGCGGCCGTTGCCGCCGACGCGACCAGTCGCGCTCGCCATGCCGGACGAGGGCACGGTCAGCCCCGAGCTGGATCCTGAACTCGTCGCCCTTGCTCGCAGTGAGTTCGATGCCGAGTTCTATCGCAAGACTTACGCCATATCCGAATCCGCCGATCCCTTTGAACATTACATGCGCGAAGGTTGGCGCGAGGGCTACAACCCGAACGCAGGATTCAGCGTCAGCGATTACCTGGTGATTCGACCGGACCTGCTCGCGGCCAAGCCATTCCTGAATCCGTTCCTGCACTACCTGAAAGCAGGTCGCTACGAAGACCACGGAATGCGTGTAGCGGAGTGGACGGCGGAGCGCGGCGAGTACCAGCCGAAAGTCTCGGTCATCATTCCAAACTTCAACCACGCATCGTTCCTGGCCGAGCGCATCGACTCCGTGCTTGCGCAGACCTACCGCAACTTCGACGTGCTGATCCTGGACGATTGTTCCAGCGACGGCAGTCGCGACATCATTGCCGGGTACTGCCGGCGCTTTCCCGAACGCATCCGCTCGCTGTTCAACGAGGAAAATGCCGGCAATGTCTTCCGCCAGTGGCGGCGCGGCGTCGAAGCGGTGGACGGTGAATTGGTCTGGATCTGCGAAAGCGACGACTATTGCGAACCGGATTTCCTGGAAAAACTTGTCCCGAGCCTGATTGACCGCAGTGTCAACCTGGCCTTTGGCCGCATACAGTTCTGCGATCGCGCAGGAGCCTTCAAACCAGGGCTCGACCAGTACCGTGAAGGGGCCGAAGCGGGGATATGGAAGCAGCCCGTCGTCCGGCCCGCCAGCCAATGGTTCTGCCGCGGCTTTGGCGTCAACAATGTCATCGCCAACGTGGGCGGCTGCCTTTGGCGCAGGCAGCGCTTGTCGGATGCCATCTGGACCGAAGCCCAGTCCTACCGCGTCCTCGGCGACTGGTTCTTGTATTGCCACCTTGCCGGTGGCGGCCAGATAGCCTACCAGCCCGAAGCTGTTGCGTACTTTCGCCAGCACGGCGACAACACCTCGGTGACATCCTTCACCACGCCGGAGTATTACGCCGAGCATCAGCGCCTGATGACGCTGCTCAAGCAGCGCTGGCCGATACCTGACCGCACCGTGCGCCGCTTCCTGGAAAAGATCGAACACCAGTATCGGCACTTCAAGGTAGCGCAGATGTTCGGCGAGATGGACCGCTACGTGGACGCCAGCGCGTTGTTGGCGCGCCGCCGCGAGCAACCCCATATCGTCATCGCCTTCCTGGGGTTCTATTCCGGCGGTGGGGAGTTGTTGCCGATCCACCTGGCCAACGCGCTCCACGAAAAAGGGTGCCTGGTATCGATGCTGGCCTGCCGTAGCAAAGCCGATAACAACGAGATGCGCGAGTACCTGGACCCGGCGATTCCGGTCTATGAAATGGGCGCGGTCCAGGTCGCCGGGATGGATGCCTTCCTTCGCCAGGCGGGCGTGTCGCTGGTGCATTCGCACATGGTTTCGTGCGAGTCGAAATTCTTCGGCAACGGCCATGTCGTGTCGGTACCTTATCTGGTCACGCTGCACGGATCCTACGAGGCGTGCAATGTCCCGGAATACCTGGTCGAGCGGTTTGCCGCGCAGGTCACACACTGGGTGTACACCACCGACCGCAACCTGGAACCGTTGGCGACAACGTTCACACAGGCGCCGGAGCGCTTCAGCAAGTTGCCCAATGGCATGCCAGCCGATACGCGTGCGTTCCCGATGACCCGGGAACAACTGGGCATCACCAGGGGCTCGATCGTATTCACGCTGGTGGCTCGCGGCATCCTGCGCAAGGGTTGGCGCGCCTCGGTAAGCGCCTTCACTCAATTGCGGGCCCGCCACCCTTCAGTGCGAATGCACCTGCTGCTCTGCGGCGATGGTCCTGAAACCGATCGGCTGCAGTCCATCCATGGCAGCGATCCAAACATGACGTTCCTCGGTTACCAGTCGTGCATCGATGGCCTGTACCGGCTGTCCGATTGCGCGATCGTGCCGACGCGCTTTGCCGGCGAATCGTTCCCGCTATGTCTCATCCAGGCCCTTCGGGTGGGTACGCCGGTGGTCGCGACGCGCATTGGTTCGATAGCTGAAATGGTTGGTGTCGGCGACGCGGCGGCGGGCGTGTTGATCGAGCCGTTGCGCGACACCGAAGAACTCGCGCTCAGCCTGGCACAGGGAATGGAAACCATGCTCGACGCAGACCTGCGCGCCGCGTATTCCAAGCAGGCCGTCGAGAACAGCGAACACTACGCCATAGGCAATGTTGCCGATGCCTACCTGGGGCTGTACGGACGCCTGATTTCAGCGGCCTCGGGCGCATGAGGCGCATCGCGACAATGGGTCCGGATGTGCAAATGAAGACACAACTGGCATCATTCACCGGGCTGAGGCAGCAGGGGTCGGCCTGAGCTGCAGCCACGCACACATGAAACGCAGCGAGCCCCTGGATGGAGCGTTGCAACGGAGATTTGCAATGGAAAAAGCGCTCGCTGAGTTGAACCGGGGCCGCAATGAGGTACAGGCGGCGCCGGAGCTGCAACCGATCGCGCTGCGCTCGATGTTCTGGCGGCCCAACTGGCTGGAAGCGTCCGGGTGGATGGAGCACATCCCGTTCGGGTTCTGGCT
>JAYSXN010000297.1:0-4036 GCA_043717405.1 Gammaproteobacteria bacterium | reverse complement strand
ACATGCAAAATTAAATAGCATTTATGTTTGCTAATTGCAATTTAATGTCGCTTCATGAAAGGCGATGCGGGTCACGGCGCGTCTGGCGCGTCCATGGCGTCGATGCGCTCGCGCGTGCGCAGGATGTCGTCGCTCCAGTCGTCGCCGCTGTGCCATCCTGCACGCGCACGATGCTGTCGGTCGGCGCCGGCGATCGCATCACCAGCCGGGATCAAACTCCAGCAGGCGCAACTCGCCGTCGCTGTTGCGATCCATGGCGTGGAACTTCGCCGCCGCGGCATTTGCATACTCGCCCTGTGACACCAACCCATCCCGGTTGACATCGAGCCGCTCGATCCGCTCCGCCGTGGTCAGCTTCTTTGCCGGGCCGAGCAGGGCGCCGGCGGTGAATACATAGCGGTTGAACTTGGCTTCCGAGGCCATGATCTCCCTGTTGGTGAGTTCGTCGTCGGCGTCGACATCCATCTCGTCGAATATCTTGCGCGTGTAGACCTCGAACTCGGACGAAGACACCCGGCCATCGTCATTGGTGTCGATGCTGTCGAACTCCACGGCGGGGTTGGCGACGTCGGCTGCAGCGTGAGTCATGGTCGCGGCCAGAAGGCACACCCATAGACAGACGGCGGCGCCGTGATACTTCACTGCAGGTTCCATCGACTGCCCTCCGGCGCCCCAGCGGCTAGCTTATGCCCGATCGCCGTCTTCGAACATGTCCGGTTGCGCGACACCCGGATACGCGAGGTACCCATCGACGATGCGCGCCGGCGAGGTGTAGGTGTGCGGGGCTTCTTTGCCTTCCGCCAGCAAATGCAGCACCTGCACGCCGCGCAGCGTCAGCACATCCGCGATCAAGGCCCGATGGCATTGCCACCACAAAGCCTCCGAACACATCAGCGCGCAGCGCCGTGGCGCGGCGAAGTCGAGCAGCTGAACGAGCCCGTCGGCGAATTCCGCGCTCGACAGGTGATCGGCGTAGCCGCGGAACGACAAGTTGCGCCATCCGGTGTTGGTGGTGGCGGGCAGCGGCGTGCGCCGCCCGCCAAGCTGTGGCAGCCATTGATAGTCGATTCCATCGGCCGGCAGTGATTGCTCGAGCGCCTCGCGTGCGAAGTGCGGATGGCGTCGCGAGCCAGGGAAGCGGCGGACGTCAGCGATGGCGTCGATGCGGCGACTGTTGAGCAGATCCAGGAAGACCGGCAGCGGGCGCGTGGAGTGGCCAACGGTCCAGATGGTGGGCGGCGGCGCGATAACAGCGGTGGCGTGGGCTTTGTGCATGGCCGTGGCAGGCATGGTGGCATGGGCGCCGAGCGCAGATGCGTCACGTCTTGGGTGCAGCGATCAGCCCAATGAATCCCGGATCCTTCCGCAACCCGTCCCACACCGGATCCAGGCGCAGGTTTTCTGCTTTAAGAAAACTCCCCTTCGTCTGCAGCAGATGTCGCAGCAACGGCAGCGCGTTCGCCGCATCGCCATTCAACGCGTAGATCTTCGCCACGTACACCGTGAACGCCGGACCTTCCAGCCGATCCGACTCTTCCGGCACCAGCGTCAGCGCCAGTCTCGCCTGCGCCGCGGCGGCGTCGCGCTGGCCCAGGCCAGCCAGCGCCAAACCCTGCACCAGGTGCCAGCCGGTTTCGACATAGCGGTTGTCGGGCATCGTGGCCAACGCGGCGGTGGACTCGGCCAGCAATTGCCGATCGATGGCCTGCGCCTCGGCCGTCGCGCCGGCGCGTTGCCGCGCGAGTGCCAGTTGCTGCTTGAACTCCACGCGAGCCGGCAGGTAGCCGTTGAGGAAGGCATCGATCAACGTGTCCTTGCCAGTGGCGCTGGCAGCCTGCAACAGTTGCGTGGCAGCGGCGTAGTCGCGCTCCATCAGCTTCTGTATTCCGCGCAAGCCCTGCAGCGGTGGCGTGTGCGCCGGCGCGGCGGCCAGCCATGCATCGGCTTGCGGCAGGTTGCCGTGCATCCACGCGCATTGCAGTTTCATCGCCAGCGCGTGGGTGTTGTCGGGCGCCATGGCCAGCGCCAGATCCAGCTCGGGCAGGCCGAGCGCGCAATCGGTCGCGGTGAACAGGGTCACGCCCAGGTGGTAGGTGACATGGTCATCGTTGGGCGAAAGCTCGGTGGCGCGCATGAAGTCGGCGGTGGATTCCTGCCACAAACCCAACCGCCTGCTGAGGAATCCGGCCCACATCCAGACATCGGCATCGTTCGGCAGCCGGGCCTTCAGCGCATTCATCACCGTCAGCGCGCCGCTGAAGTCGCGCTCGATGTAATACATGTAGACGCCACGCGCGAGCTCTGCCTGCGCCGAGCCCGGCGCCAGGGCATTGGCACGCGCCATGGCGCGCTTGCCTTCGGCCTGCAATTCACCGTTCGGGTCCAGCCCGACCCACGCGCCGTGGAAACTTTCGCGCGCAAGCTGCGCCCAGGCCAGTGCAAATTTAGGGTCGAGGCGCACCGCCTCGCGATAGCCCGCCAGGTTGTTGTCCAGTTGCTCTCGGGTCTGCACAAGGCTGAATGCGCGCGCTCTCAGGTAGGCCTCGTACGCCGCGGGCACGTCGGTCGGTTTTTCCGCCAGCGCGGCGCGCTCACCGCGGCTGAGGTTGGCGGCCAGCGAGTCGGCGATCTTCTGCGCGACCTCGCTTTCCACTGCGAAGACATCATCCAGGCTGCGATCGTAGGTGTCGGCCCATAGATGGCTGTCGGTCGAAGCCTCTATCAGCTGGACATTGATGCGCACCTTGTTACCAGAACGCTGCACGCTGCCTTCGAGGATGTGCGCGACGCCGAGTTCACGCGCGATCCGCGACAGGTTTTCCGGGCGGCTGGCATAGCGCTGCGTGGAGGTGCGCGAGATCACCTTCAGGTCGCCGATCTTGGCAAGGCCAGTGAGGATCTGGTCCTGGATACCGTCGGCGAAAAATCCGTTCGCCTTGTCTTCGCTGAGGTTTTCGAAAGGCAGCACGGCGATGGATTTATCTTCTGGGGATGGCGCGGAGCGCACGGGTATGGCCGGCGTCGCAACGTGCACACTCGCGACCTCGGCGGCCTGCCGCCGCGGCGCCAGCACGAACTTGTCGACAGCGAAGTACAGCAACGCCAGGCCCAGCACAGTGATGATCATGCGGTCCATGCGTCGCGCCGTTTGTGGCGCAATCGATTGCCCGGCAGGCACTTCGGCATCGCGCCTGATGCCTTCCGGCGTCAGTTCGAACACCCAGGCGAAGACGAGCGCGGGCACGAACGCCAGCACGACGACGATGATCAGTGCGCGCAACGCCCACGGCGGCACGTCGAACGCCGGCAGCACGGTGCTGGCCACTTGCACGAGCAACCAGGTGCCGACCAGGTACAGGCCGGCCATGCGGATGACGTTGCGGCGCTTGAGTTCGGTCAGCAGGCTCATGGTTGCCGCGACGCTAGCAGCTTCAACGGCTCCGGCCCACTGTTGAGCTGGCGAGGCGGAGCTTGATCCGCCGTGGGACGGACGAGGCGGGCCACGGGACATCGTAACGAGTCGCGCCGCGAGCATTCATTAGCCGAATGCGGCACGGTGTTTCCGCCCGGCGGCGCGCGCAACACGCAACCGATATGTTGTTTTTTCTTGAAACAACTGATAAGTTGATTCCTACGACAACAACACATCGGTTGATATCGTGCCCGACCACATTCTCAAACATCCCCAGCAGCTCTCCCCGCTCCTACGCGCGCTACGACTGCGCGAAGGCCTCTCCCAGGCCCAGCTGGCAGCCCGCCTCGGGATTAGCCCCCAAGCCATCAGCCGCCTTGAGCAACGGCCGGAGGGGGCGTCGATGGAGCGGCTGATGCGGGTACTTGCTGCGCTGAAGGTCGAAGTGGTGCTGCAAGCGCGGGCTGGTGCCGCGCCGGCGGAGTGGTAGGTGGCGAGCCGTAGGGGCGGCAACGCGCTCGACCTGTGGATGAACGGACAGCGTGTCGGCACCTGGACCCAGAACGGCGACCGGCAGGCCCTGTCTTATGCAGCCGAATGGTCGGACGCGCCGGAAGGACGTCC
>JAYSXN010000296.1:0-11622 GCA_043717405.1 Gammaproteobacteria bacterium | reverse complement strand
GACACGCATGTGCGCGTCAGCCGCGACAGTAGCCACGGCATGATTCGCGACGAAATCGTGTGCGCCCGTTGCGGGAGCCATTTGGGACACGTGTTTCCTGACGGACCACCGCCGACGGGCCAGCGCCATTGCCTGAACTCGTTGTCGCTTTCCTTCATTCGCGAAGGGGACGCGTTGGCCGACGTGCTGCGCCGCGGTGGCGCCGAAGCTCAGCCACTGCCACCCGCTTAACCGCGTGGACCACCCATCACGGGCAGGATGATGCCGTTGACATCCGCGGCGCAGACGGGCGAGGCCAGGAAAACGTAAGCGGGCGAAATCTCTTCCGGTTGCGCCGTCCGCCCCAGCTAGGGCGTCACGAGGATTCCGACAGCCCTGTTTTTTTGGCAAGCTTCGGATCGTTCTTGAAAGCTCCGCGGATATTCATTGCCGCCAGGCACAGCTGCAGTGTGATCAACGCGAACGCGCGGTCATGCCAGCCCCAGGTAATCCACAGGACGTTACTGACCAGGAACGTCCAGAAACCTGCGGTGCGTCGGCGTTGGGACTTCGAGCCGACCAGCCAGGCCGCCACTACCGTGACCGCCATGGCGGGCCACTGGATCAGGTCCAGCGCGGTGTCCACTGCTCAGCGATGCATCGCCAGCGGATCGAGTCGATCCAACGCACTGCAACCTGCCGCGATCAATGGCCGAGCCTGGGCCCACCCAAGCCGCGATTGACCACGAACGCTGTCCCAGTGGCGCTCGAGCAGGTTTTCACGTGCCTCGTCCAGGGACACGCACAGCGCGGCGTGCGCCGTCATCGCTATCGCATACGCGGGACAGGCGTCCTCCCAGGCAAGCTCGGGGTGTAACCGCCGAACCGAGGCGAAGTGGGAGTGGCAGAACTGGTCGAACGCTGACGGCACATCCATCAGTGTCTGTTGCGGCGCGCGGCCCTCACTACCCAATGCCAGCGATGCATGCCCGGCAAACAAGGCGCGGCAGCGCGCGAGCGCGCCGATGTCTACGAGCCACTGGTGCACCAGTGGCTCCTGCGTGCGTAAGGGCAGGTTGGCCCCGCGTGGCGGCCGGTTCGCGCCAAGCCTTCCAGAGGATGAGTCGCGGTCACGCTCGGGCAGGGGGCGTGTTGCAGCATAGCCGTGGTGGACGATCGCGTTCATTCTCTGCAAATCCCTTTGCTTGACACCAGTGGTAATCGGTACGCGGTTTGGCAGGGAGACAGGACGTCATGCCGGCGGGCGCAGACCAATCTGTCAAAGCGACCTTTAACCTGTACTGAAGCGGCCGCTTCGGAGCGCTGCGCAAGCCCCGGCTTGCGCGCAAGCTTGTCCATACACCACTATCGGCGCCGACCTGCCGCCCGGAAGTTGCCATGACGATTTCAGACTCTCTGCTACGCCTGGGCTGCAGTGCGGCCTTTTTCACCGCCTGCCTTGCCACTGCGCCGGTCATCGCCGGGCCCACAACCGCGCTAGCCAGCCATTCGCTCTACAAGTGCGTTGACAGCAAGGGCGTCGTCAGCATCCAGTCGAACCCATGCCCGGCCGGCGCCACCCAAGCCTGGCGCCGCGATGCCGAACGCGTTCCGCCATTGACTCCAGAGCAGCAAGAGGCGGCCGAGGTCAAACGAGCACATGACCAGCAGCGGGTGCGGGAGCTTTCGGCGATTGTCGATCGCAAGCTGCGCGCCGCCACGGCGCCGCCACAGATGCCGCAAGCGCCGGTTTCACAAGCCTCGGAGCCTGCACCGGCAGATGCCTGCCAATCTGCCCAGGATTTTGCCGGACAGTTGCGCGACAAGGCCTGGCTCGGACTGACCGAGGATCAGATTCGCCGCCTGTATGGTTGGGTCTCTGATCAATGCAAGTTGCCCGAGGCTGACGACAGCTCGCCCTGAGCCGACCGTGCGATTCCTCGCGCCCTCGCGCAGCGCGTTTTCTTGCGGCCGGTGGGCGTTGCCGGTGTTCAAGTCGCTCCGGGAGTTCATGCCGTTGCTGGCTGGTGACTCGTGGCCAAGCTTGGCGGAGGTCGAGCAAACCCTGCAACTGCCGCAACACCAATGCACGGGCCAGGTGCTTTCATTGCTGGCGCAGGAGCAGGTCGACGATGCCGAGGGTTATGAGCCGCGCATTTTCCGGCGAGGCCTGATCGCCACGCGCGCGGGCAACTGGCACGATCTTTTCAATGCGATGGCGTGGAAGCTGTTTCCGCGAATCAAGTCAGCACTCAATGCCAAACAGGTTGAAGACATTGCGCGAATGGGCCCGGCGCAGCGCTCGCGGCGTCAATGCGCGATGACGCAATTCGATGAGGCCGGCGCAGTCGTGGTGGTTCGTGATGCGCGGTTGCTCGACCTGTGGGACCGGCATGACTGGAATGGATTATTCCTGGGGCAAAAGGACGCATGGACGGACGGTCGCCTGCAAGTGTTTGTGATCGGTCACGCCTTGTTCGAGCATGCGCTGCATCCGCAGATGCTGCTGGTGTCGAAGACGCTTGTGCTGATGGACTTGCCTGACGAATCGTCACTTCCGACAACGCCGGCGAAGGTTGATGCGCGCGTCGCGCAATTGATCAACGACGGCCTTTTCCTGCTTGACCCGCAGGAACTGCGACCGCTCCCGTTGCCTGGAATTCCCGGCTGGAGTGAGTGCCGGCAGGACCGCGACTTCATTGAACACACGCCATGTTTCCGACCGGCACGGCCGGGGCGCCGCTATGGCTCGCCGGAAGCGCTGGACGCCGATGCCACGTCGCCGCGAGGCCCGGGCATGCGCGCTTCGTTGCCAGCGGCATAGGCGGCAGCCAAGCGGATTTTTCGCCGGCGTGAATCCAGATACTGCATGATCGATGTCGATGCCAAGCCGTGCACGAGTATGGACAGAAGCACTACGAAGGAAGTGATTGCCCACAGTTGCCGCTGGTGCGGAAAATGGCCGCGGTTCAAGGCGAAGGCCAGGTAGTAGAACGAACCGATGCCGCGCACGCCAAACGCGCTGATGGCCAGCCGTTCGCGCATGGGCAACTCGCTGCCAGCCATCGACAGCATGCCCGCGACCGGGCGCACCAGAAATACGAAGGCAAGACCGAAGACCATGCCTTCCCAGCCCAGCTGATCGAGCACGCCGCGGGCAAGCGCGCCGCCGAACAGCAACAGCAGCGCAGTCATCAGCAGGCGTTCGCACTGCTCGGCGAACAGGTTCAAGGTGTCGTGGAAGCGATGCTTGCGCTCGTAGTGGCGGATGGCCAGGGCGGCCACGAAAACGGCAAGGAACCCATACCCGCCGATCACCTGGGTGACGCCATAGACCAGCAAGGTGATGCCGAGTGCGGCCAGGCCATCCTCGGTCTGTGAAATACGCGTGGTGCTCTCGACACGGAAGATAAAATACATCAGCACATAACCCAGCGCCCAGCCGACGACGATGCCGGCCACGGTGCGATAGATGACGTCCAGCCATAGCCAGTGTCCAAGCCAGCCGTACTGACCGGCACCCGCGCCGGCGGCAGCGAGTGCGAACCATACGAACGGAAAGGCCAGGCCATCGTTCAAGCCGGCTTCGGAGGTCAGCGCGATGCGCACCGGATCCTCGCGTCCCTCGCCAGGTGGGCCGACCTGTACGTCCGCGGCGAGCACGGGATCGGTGGGTGCCAGCAAAGCGCCAAGCAGCATCGCGCTGGCCAGCGACAGCCCGACCAGCGCATAACCCAGCCACGCGCCCGCCATGATGCACAACGGCATGGCCACCGCGAGCAGACGCCATGCCGGATTCCAGCGTAACCAGCCGATGGGCGTGTCGATGCGCAAGCCGCCACTGATCAGTGCAATGAGCACCACCAGTTCAGTCAGGCGCTCGGTACTGTTGCCCATGCGCAGTGGATCGGGATCAGGCAGCGGTATGGGTAACTGGTACAGGGCGAAGCCGAGTGCAACATAGACGATTGGAAAAGACAGCACCCGCTGCTTGAGCAGGTGTGGCAACCAGGTGGCGCCGATAAGCACCAATCCCATGAGTCCCAGCGTCAATTCATACGTTTGCACGTTTCAGTCGCCAGCCGAACCTGTGCGCCAGGCTTAGCGGCCGCCGGCGGAAGCCGAAGCCGAAGCCGCAGGCACGCCGCGCAGCAACGGATAGGGATTCACGGCAGTACCTTGCCACCATTTTTTTTCCGGCCCGAGCACGGTAATCGCGAAATGCAGGTGCGGGGCGTCCGGGCTCGCGTCACCGGTACTGCCGACGAAGCCGACCAGGTCGCCACGCTTGAGTTGCTTGCCCTCGGCAAGGCCGGGCGCGTAGCTGTCCAGGTGCGCGTAGTAGTAGGCGACGGTCTGGTTGCGATCGAACTCGTACACCGTCAGTCCGCCACGCTGGCTGGTGAATAATTTCGCTACCTGCCCATCATCGACCGCGAGCACCGGAGTACCACGCGCGGCCATGATGTCGATGGCGTCGTGCTGGCGACCTTCGCCGCGACTCTGCGTATAGGTGTCGACGAGTTGTTCTTTCTTGACGCCCGCCACGGGCAACAGAAGTCCACCGATCGGTGGCACGACGATGGCTCCGGGCAGCGTATCCGCCGCGGCGGCAAGGGGTGCGGTGATTGAAGCGGGCGACGCCGGAACCGACGCGCGCGCCGCGGCAGCGACGGATGCCGCGACCGTTGGCATTTCGGCGGGAATGCCCGGAGGTCTCAGTGTGGTGGGCGGGATGGCAGCCGGCGGTTCCGCGGAAGTGATGTCCGTGGTCGGTGCGCTTGCGGCAGGCGAGGTAGCGTTGCGTAACAATCCCTGCCTGGCCAAGCCGTAAACGCCAGCGGCGCCAACCAGCACGCCAAACAGGAAGATCAGAACGCCTCTCATGTCATTCCTGCAGGACGGCGGGCATGCCCGGACTCACCGCCGCGGCGAGTTGCAGCGCGGTCCAGTTGGTGAGTCGAATGCAGCCATGGGACTCGGTCTTGCCAATCTTGGACGGCTCCGGTGTGCCATGGATGCCGTAGTGTTCTTTCGACAGGTCCACCCACACCACGCCAACTGGATTATTGGGGCCAGCCTTGATCACTGCCTTGGAATGCGTCGGATTGGCATCCCAGAACAGCGCGGGGTTGTAATGGAATTCTGGATTGCGCGCTACGCCCTGGATCTTCCAGTCACCGATGGGCAGCGGGTCATGTTCGCTGCCGGTCGACGCGGGAAACTGGGCAATCACCTTGTCACTGGCGTCGAGCAGCGCGACGGTGGAGTCGGACTTGTCCACCACGACTTTCGCCGCCTTGGGCAGTTCCGGCGCCGACGCCACGTTGGGCACCACTATCTGCGTGCCTGCGGAGTCGAACGATTTGCCCGGGTTTAGCTTCTGCAGCAATTTCGGGCTGCAATGAAAGCGTTCGCCAAGCGCTTCCAGCGCCGATGTGTAGCCGAGTTGCGCAAGCTTCGATTTTTCCATCATGTCGGACGGTATTGGCGCATAGGGGCCGGCGACATCTGCGTCGGTAATCGTGTAGTTGGAAACCGCCTCGGCAGTGTCGCGATTGAGCAAGGTCCAGGTCGCCGCGTCCACCTCGCCGGTGGGCTCGGCGCCGTTGCCGGCTTGGAATCCAACGATCGCCTGGCGCATGTTGCCTCCGAAAGCCCCGTCGATTTCTCCCGGGGAAAAATGCGCGCGGTCGAGCAGTATCTGTGCGCGCAGTACTGCCGCGCCACTGCTGTGCGCAGAAACATCCGAGGTCGACGTGGCATCGTTGACAGCACCTGCGGTCAGCGGCTTGGGAGCGGCGGCGAGGGCCAGGGGCGACAACGCGGCGGCGATGACGCAGGTGAGGAATTTGGTGGCGTTCACGGCAAGCTCCAGGATGGCTGTAGGCAGCGGCGAGCATGCCTGAGGCTTCGTGAACGAAAGCTTCCTGTCGAGCCGACGCGCGGCACTTCACTGAAAAGCTGGCTTGTTGACGCGCCAGCGCCATGATGAAATTGCAAATCAGCCTGGCGCGGGGATTTGAATGACGATGACCTGGTGGATGGGACTGGCAACCGCAGCGGTGCTCGCCGCAGGATGCGCGTTCTTCGCCATGCTCGGGCTGTCGGCGGGCACGGCCTATGGTCGCAACTACCACAGCCTCAGCCACGTGCAACGGGTGATGGCGCGAGCGCTGTTCCTGGGGTCTACACTCCTGGCCATCGCCGCAGGCCTGCTGGGCGCCGGGTTCCTGGCTTGGGTGATCAAGCAATGGCTGGCATGAATTGGAGACCTGCCAGCCACGGCCGGTGACGCCTAGTCGAGTACGAAGGTGATCGGCACACGGGCATAGGCTTCAATGGGCTGGCCGCCTCGCGTCGCCGGCACGAAGTGCCAGCGCGCCAGCACGAACTTCCGCGCAGCCTCGTCCAGGACATGCGCGCCGCTGCTGCCATCAATACTCACCTCCAGCGGCTCCCCGCTGGCGCTCACGCGCACCAGCAGGAACACGACACCGGTCAGGTGGCGGCTGATCGCGATCTGCGGATACGGGGGCGGCGGCGAAATGTCCGCGCTGATCTGTGCAAACGCCGGCGTTGCCTCCCCGATGATGAAATCGTTGGTTTCGTGCACCGGTTCTTGTTGCGTGGCTTGCGTTGAGACGGGAGTCGGCGTCTGGTCGACCGGAGTGACCACGCTGTCCTTGCGATGGGTCTGCGCGAGCGGCGTGACCGGCCTGGGTTTCTGATGCGGAACAAACTTCGCAATGGGATCTTTCGGTTTCGTGATCGTTTGCGGTACTAGTATGAAAGGCGGCTCTTCTTCCACTGCCGGTTGTGATGGCAGCTGCGTCGGCAGCATCAGCAGCATCAGGACCAGCAGGTGCACGGCGATGGCGGCACTCGTCGCAACGATGCGCGTGGGGTCGATAGCCAAATGCGGAAAAGCAAATTGAGCACGCTGCATGGTCCACCTCCGTCCGGTCTTGATGCCATGAACGGGGCGAGACGCCCGGCGGGGTTAATTTCGTTAGGATGGTGATGATCAAGGAGCGCGTGATGCCCACGTGGTGCCGGATATTGATGATGTGCGCGCTGTTGGCGGCCTGCCATCCAGCCGGATTTCCGGGGCCAGCGGTTGGCGCGCGGCCACCGGCAGTGCTGCCCCCAACATTGCCCAGTGCATGGATCGAGCCTGCGAGCGAAGGAACCTGGGTCGGCCTGTTGCCCTGCAGCGACTGCCAGGGCATCGACACCCGGCTCGTGTTGCGCAGCAAGGCCGGCCGCCGCGACTACCTGTTGACGGAAACCTACGTTGGCAG
This sequence comes from Gammaproteobacteria bacterium, assembly GCA_043717405.1. Taxonomy (GTDB): domain Bacteria; phylum Pseudomonadota; class Gammaproteobacteria; order Xanthomonadales; family Xanthomonadaceae; genus Arenimonas. The sequence continues at coordinate 4,339 of JAYSXN010000296.1, read as the reverse complement.
CCGAGGCAAGAACAGCTTCAATCGCGCCGGCACCTGGACGCAGCTGCGGGAGAGCCTTGGCGGAGAACCGGCCACCCTTTACATCCTTGACCCAGGCAGGTCCGGTCCGCGCTTCCAGTTACAGGACGACGGTGCGCTCGAGTTGCTCGATGACCAGGGCCGCTTGCCTGATCCGCCGGTGGCGTATCGCTTGCAACGCCTGTGAAGACAGCGATACTGGCCTGCGCGCCTGGCGCCTAAACAACGGAGTAAGTCGATGCCCAGGTTTTCGGCAGCAGCAGTTGCCTGGCTGGTGTTGCTGGCTACGGCCGCCGGTGCGCAAGTCGCTGGATACCAGCCGAGGACAGGCGACGCGGCGATCGATGCAAGGATGGTGTCGATCAATGCGGGCAGCGCTGGGCACGATGTGCTGGTGGATGCAATTGTCCGCAGGTTTGGCGCTCCGCGTTACCTCGTGGCGCAACTGATGAGCCGGCAAGGCTGGACCCCGGCCGACGTCTATTACGCCTGCGCGCTGGCCTACGAGGCACGGCGGCCGTCTTCGCAAGTGGCGCACGCCTTCGAGGCCTCGCGCGCGCAGGGTTGGGCCGCGATCGCCACCAGCTTTGGCGTAAAGCCCGGTTCCCCCCAAGCCGCGGCTCTTGACCGCCACTTCGATAACGTTATCGAGGCCAAGGCGGAACCGCCGGCCACCAACCCGGCCTCGACTCCACCTGCCCGTTGATAGCGTCGGCAGGCACCGAGGACAGAGACAAAAAAGCCAGCGTCGCAGCGCTGGCTTTTTTGCGTATTGGCCGACAGGTCAGATCAGTTGTAATGACGGCGATGATGGCGACGATGCTTGTGTGCTAACGCACCCACGCCACAGCCCACTGCGGCACCGGCGAGGGCATGGTGTCCGGCGACATAGCCGATCACGCCTCCAACGACCGCACCCTTGACGCAAGGACTGGGCTTCGCCTGCACGGGCGCGGGGGCCGTGATCGCACCAACCGAAAGCAACAGCGAGGCAATCATGATCTTGGCTTTCATCTAGACTTCTCCGTAGGGGTGTCATCGGTGAGCATGGCGGCAGTCGCGTGAATCACGGCTGATGAAAACTGCAGCACGCTGAACGATGGCGAACGATCCACCAATCGATGTCGAGTCCTCAAATGCAGCGCACACAAAACTCCGTCACGCAGGCAACTGCGCAGCGGCTCGAAGTCGCCCCGATGATGGACTGGACTGATCGGCATTGCCGCGCCTTCCATCGCGTGCTGGCGCCCGACGCGCTGCTGTACACGGAGATGGTGCACGCGCAAGCAGTCCTGTTGGGCGAGCGCGAGCGCTTGCTTGGATTCGACGCGAGCGAGCATCCACTGGTGCTGCAGTTGGGCGGCAGCGAGCCGGTGCAACTGGCCGCGGCAGCACGCATTGGGCAGGACCGGGGATACGACCAGGTCAACCTCAATGTCGGCTGTCCCTCGGACCGCGTGCAGGCCGGTCGGTTTGGCGCGTGCCTTATGAAAGAGCCGCAAGTCGTTGCTGATTGCGTAGTGGCAATGCGCGCCGCAGTCGTCGTTCCGGTCACGGTCAAATGCCGCCTGGGCGTGGACGAGCAGGAGGACTATCGCGCCTTCGCTAGCTTCATAGACGCAGTGGCTCACGCCGGCTGCAACCATTTCATCGTGCATGCGCGCAAGGCCTGGCTCAGCGGACTTTCGCCGAAGGAGAACCGTGAGATTCCGCCGCTGCGGCCGGACTGGGTGCATCGGCTCAAGCGCGAGCGACCTGCACTACGCATCACTCTCAATGGCGGGCTGACGTCGGTTGAGGAATGCATGGGGCACTTGCAGCAGGTTGATGCGGTGATGCTTGGACGCGCCGCGTATCACGATCCATACCGACTGCACCTGCTCGACTGTGCACTGTCGGGGCGGCAGCCGCGCACACGCGAAGATCTGTTGCTGGCCTACCTCCCCTATGTCGAGGAACAGCTGCGTAGCGCGGTTTCGCTCAAGCACATCACCCGGCACCTGCTGGGCCTGTTCCATTCGCAGCCCGGAGGCCGTCTGTTCCGCCAGGTCTTGAGTGAAGGCGCGCCCAGGCCCAACGCCGGCGTGGCATTGCTGCACTCGGCACTTGCGGCAACGCGAATGGTAGTGGCCGCGGCATGATCACCCGGGACGTCGCCGCGTTTAGCCGTTTTGCGGCGGAGTGCGCTCCGGATTTCGGCCGGTCCTGTGCCAAGGCGGTGTTCCTGGTGGCTCCGGAAAACTTCAGCCTCGCCGCGCAGTCGGCCACCGACAACAGGTACATGGACCTGGGCAAGCAGGTTGACCCTGCCCGAGCCGGTCAACAACATCGCGCCCTGCAAAGCGCGCTGTCGGCGTCCTTGCCCGCGGTGAGTTTCGCTGGCGACAGCTCCTGTCCGGATGGAGTGTTTCCGAACAACGTATTTGCCACCGCCCCCGGGCGCCTGATCCTCGGGCACATGCGCCACGGCGTGCGCCAGGCTGAAGCCAGGCGCCGTGACGTTACCGAGTTCTTCTCCAGCGTGCTCGGCTACGACACCGTCGATCTGCGTCAGCAGCCGGGCATCTGTGAGCTGACCGGATCGCTGGTGATCGACCGCCGCCGCGGCCTTGGTTTCTGTGGCCTGTCCGAGCGTTGCGACGAAGCCGGGGCGGCCGCCATGCATGCTGCTTTCCGATTGCGCGCAACCCTGGTCTTTGACTTGGCCGCGGGCGAGTACCACAGCAATGTGGTACTCAGCGTGCTCGCCGGCAGGGCTGTGCTGGTCGCGCCGGGGGGATTCGCGGATCCCGCCGTCGCCGTGGGGATAGCCGGAATCTATCCCGGATATGAGATGCTTCTTGCCGAGACCTCAAAAAAAGCATTCAGTGCCAACTGCCTGGCGCTGACCGACGAGCAGTTGTGGATGAGCAACGCAGCACTAGAGGGCTTGCCAGCGGACCAGCAGCGCCAGCTCCAAGCCTGGGGATTCAGGCTCAAGCACGTACCACTGGACGAGCTGGAAAAGGCCGGCGGGTCGCTTCGTTGCTGCATTGCCGAGATTTACTGAAGCCCCACGGGCCGTTCAGGTTCAGACCGGATTCACTGCCTGGACAGCATTATCGCGCCATAAACGTTTGGTTCATTCTCATCCACACGGATACGACCCCAGTCGCATGAAGCGCTTGTCCCTTCCTTTGCGTATCGCATTGTTGCCAGCCCTGCTGGCGATGGCGGGCGTCGCCTGGGCGGGTAACAAGCCGCATAGCGCGGGTAGGGCGGCCGACAAGCCTCGCTCGGAGTTGCCCGATTCAGTGCGGCGGGTCGAGCTTGAAACCGGCGGCGAAGTGCTTCGGGCCGAGCCCATGCAGCGCGATGGCCGCGAGGTCTATCGCCTGAAGGTACTTACCGCCGATGGCAGGGTTCGTGTGGTACAGGACGATCCGAGCGACCATCCGGTCGAGCGCGAACGGCAAGCCAATCGCCGAGGCAAGGAAAAACCGCCGTCCGCTGACGTGGACGCAGCACCGCCACAGTATTGATCCGGCTCCACGGCTGGATCCGTCGAAGGAGACGACATGCGTATTTTGCTGGTCGAAGATGAAGCGCCATTGCGCGAGACCCTCACTGCTCGCCTCAAGCGTGAGGGCTTCGCCGTAGATGCGGCGGCTGATGGCGAGGAAGGCTTGTACCACGGGCGCGAGCTTCCGTTCGACGTCGCGGTGATCGACCTTGGCTTGCCAAAGATGTCGGGCATGGACCTGGTGCGCAACCTGCGCTCGGAAGGCAAGAAATTCCCAATCCTGATCCTGACCGCGCGCTCCAGCTGGCAGGACAAGGTTGAAGGCCTTAAGGCCGGCGCTGATGATTACCTGGTAAAGCCGTTCCATGTCGAGGAGTTGCTCGCCCGCATCAATGCCCTGCTGCGTCGGGCAGCGGGCTGGAGCAAGCCGGCGCTCGATTGCGGCCCGGTCAGCCTTGACCTGTCCGCGCAGACGGTCAGCGTCAACGGCGTCGGCGTCGATCTGACCTCCTACGAGTACAAGGTGCTCGAGTACCTCATGCTCCACGCCGGCGAGTTGGTGTCCAAGGCCGACCTGACCGAGCACATCTACCAGCAGGACTTCGATCGCGATTCCAACGTGCTCGAAGTGTTCATCGGCCGGCTGCGCAAGAAGCTCGACCCCGAAGCGGAACTTCGCCCGATCGAAACCGTGCGTGGCCGTGGCTATCGGTTCGCCATTCCGCGCAGCGAATAAGCCCGTCCTATGGCGGGGCGTGTTTTATCGCTGCATGCCCGTCAGCTGCTTGCGGCAAGCCTTGGGCTCATCGCTTTCCTTGG
>JAYSXN010000295.1:0-4068 GCA_043717405.1 Gammaproteobacteria bacterium | reverse complement strand
TTTTCCGTGACCCCCTGCACGTTGTCCCGACGGCCCTGCTAGGCTAGCGGAATGTCAGTTTCCACGCGGTAACTTCATGCCTGTGCACGTGGCCGTGGTCATGGACCCGATCGGGACCATCAAGATCGCCAAGGACACCAGTTTCGCCATGTTGCTGGAGGCACAGCGGCGTGGGCATCACCTGCATTACGTCCTGCCGGGCAGCTTGATGGTGAGCGAGGGCCGGGCCTTTGCGCAACTGGCAGCTCTGCAGGTAGCCGATGATCCGGGCGATTGGTACTCGCTGGGGCCGGCTGCGGCGCGACCACTGGCCGACATCGACGTGCTGCTGATGCGCACCGACCCGCCGGTCGATGCCAACTACCTGCACGATTCGATCATCCTGGGCCTGGCCCAGGCCGAGGGCGTGCTCGTGCTCAACGACCCGCAGGGCCTGCGCGACCTCAACGAAAAACTGGCCGCGCTGCTGTTCCCGCAGTGCTGCCCACCAACCATCGTCAGCCGGGACGGCGCCAGCCTGCGCGCCTTCGTCGCCCAGCAACAGCACTGCGTGCTCAAGCCGCTCGACGGCATGGGCGGGCGCTCCATCTTCCAGGTACGGGATCGCGACCCCAACGTCAACGTGATCATCGAGACGCTGACCGGCAACGGCAAGCACCTGGCGATGGCCCAGCGTTACCTGCCGGAGATCCGCGACGGGGACAAACGTATCCTCCTGGTTGACGGTGAGCCGGTGCCGTATTGCCTGGCGCGCATTCCACAAGGCGACGAATTCCGCGGCAACCTGGCCGCCGGCGGCCGCGGCGAAGGCCGACCGCTGTCGGATCGCGACCGCTGGATCGCGGCCCAGGTCGGGCCGGAAATGCGCCGTCGCGGCATGCTGTTCGTCGGCCTGGACGTGATCGGCGACTACCTGACCGAAGTCAACGTCACCAGCCCCACCTGCGTGCGCGAGCTGGACAAGCAGTTCGGGCTGAACATCTGCAGCGACCTGTTCGACGTCATCGAGGCGCGCTGTCGACAGGCCGGCTGAGGTGAGCGGCCAGCCCATTGCCACTCGTCAAGTAGCTGAAGTCGAGCCTGGGCTGCCCCGTATCGGTCCGACGCAGCGACTGAGCGCGACCATGATGTTGTCCCTGGTGCTGTTCGGCGTGCTGGTGCTGGGCGTGGGCTTCAGCCAGGAGGATGCCGCGCCGGTGGTGCCTACGCTTGACGTCATCCTGACCCAGACATCGACACCGCAGCCACCGAAGCAAGCCGACTTCCTGGCCCAGGCAGACAACCAGGGTGGCGGCAACCAGACAAAGGCCGAGCGGCCGCACGAGGCACAGTTCTCGCAAGTGCCCAAGCCCGACCCGGGCGTGGCGCCGCAGCCGCTGACCGCGCAGGCGCCACCGCCGGAAGACCAGTCACAGCAGCGGTTGCTGACGACCGTTGGCGCCAGCGACCGCTCGGTAGCTGCCCCACAGGACCGCCCGAACAGCCAGCAATTGCCGCTGCCCACCGGCCGGGAGCTGATGCAGCAGAGCGCGGAGATGGCGCGCATGGCCGCCGAGATCGCTCGCGATTCCGCCCTGTACGCCAAGCGGCCGAAGAAAAAATCGATCACCGCCAGCACGCGTCAGTATGAATATGCGTCCTACATGCGTGCCTGGGTGGCGAAGGTCGAGCGCGTGGGCAACCTCAATTACCCGCAGGAAGCCGAACGCCTTGGCATGCGTGGCAGCCTGATCATGACCGTTTCAATCGCCCGCAATGGCGAGGTCAAGAGCGTGCTGATCAATAGCTCGAGCGGCAAGAAGCTGCTGGACGCCGCGGCGGTAAAAGCCGTCCAGCTGTCGAGCCCTTTTGCACCGCTGCCCAAAACCCAGGACGACATCGACATCCTGGACATTACGCGCACCTGGCTGTTCAACAACGGCAGCGTCGGCAGCCAGTAATCCGCCCTAATCCTCTAGCACGGCCTTCAGCACCGCCATGCGCACGGCCACGCCATTGCCGACCTGCGCCATGATCACCGACTGCGCCCCATCGGCGACTTCGTCGGTGATTTCGACACCACGATTCATCGGCCCGGGATGCATGACGACGGCATCCGGCCGCGCCATCGCCAGCCGCGCCGGGGTCAGGCCGTACTCGTCGAAATACTGCTCGAGCGACGGCACCAGGCCCTCGTCCATTCGCTCGCGTTGCAGGCGCAGCATCATGACCGCATCGACGCCCTCAAGGCTGGCGTCCAGGTCGCTGGATACCCGGCAACCGTGTAAAACCGCGGCATCGGGTAGCAGGGCGGCTGGCGCGCAAACGCGGATCTCGCCGGCACCGAGCGTTCGCAAGGCATGCAGGTCCGAGCGGGCAACCCGGGAATGCCGCACGTCGCCAACGATCAGCACCGTCAGCCGGGAAAAATCGCTGCCCTTGCGCTGGCGCAGGGTCAGCATGTCCAGCAAGCCCTGGGTCGGATGCGCGCCGTGACCGTCGCCGGCGTTGATGAAAACCGTCGATGGCCGGGCACCAGCCGCCAGCCTGGCCACCGCGCCGCTTTCTGCATGCCTGACAACGAAGCAGTCGACGCCCATGGCCTCGAGGTTGCGCATGGTGTCGAGTGGGGTTTCGCCCTTTTTCGCCGAAGAGGCATTGACATCGAAACCCAGCGTGTCCGCACCCAGCCGCATGGCTGCCAGCTGGAAGGAACTGCGCGTGCGGGTAGATGCTTCGAAGAAAAGCGTGCACACGCTCTTGCCGGCGAGCACGTGACGGAAGGCACTGCCGCCCATGGCGTCGGGGCGCAGCGCCTGGGCTTCATCGAGCAGCGAGGTGAGCGTGGCGGCGGGGAGTTCATCGAGGGTGAGCAGATGACGCAGGCGGCCGTCGGCGCGCAGCTGGCTGGGCGGATTGGGAGTCATGCGGGTCTTTCCTGCGGCAGGGTGATGCGGGATTCCGGTTCCGCCAGCCAGCGCTCCAGGATGATGACCGCGGCCAATGCATCCAGCTGCGCGGCCTGGCTCCTGCGCTGCTGGCCGTTGGCACGGCCTTCAGCGAAACGTTGCGCAGCTTCGATGGAACTGGTGCGCTCGTCAATCTGGTCCACGGGCAGGCCGTAGCGCCGTGCCAGTTCGCGGGCAAAGGCGCGGGCTCGTATCCGGATGGGCTGCTCACCTCCGTCAAGCGTCGCCGGGTCGCCAACGACCAGGCGCGCCGGTGCCCATTCCTTGATCCAGCGCTCCAGCGCCGCCCAATCGGGCCCAGCTTCACGCACATCCAGCACGCCAAGTCGACGCGCGCTCATCGACACGGTGTTACCGACGGACACCCCGATGCGGCGCGCCCCGACATCGAAACCCATCAAGGTAAGCGGTGCGGCCGACGCGCCTTCCATCAGGCGTGCCCCGCCAGGTCGGATACATGCGATATGTCGATGCCCAGCGATCGCGCGGCCGCCTGCCAGCGTTCCGCGAGCGGCGTATCGAAGCAGATGGCTTTGTCGGCCGGCACGGTCAGCCAGGAATTTTGAATCAGCTCGTGTTCCAGCTGCCCGGCTGTCCAGCCGGCGTAGCCGAGCGTGACCAGCGTGTTGGCCGGGCCGCCGCCGCTGGCCATGGCTTCGAGAATGTCCCGAGATGTGCTGACCGCAAGGCCCTTGCCGAAGCGCAGGGTGGAACCAAAATCTCGAGGGTCGTCATGCAGGACGAAGCCGCGGTCAGGCTGCACCGGTCCACCAACAAGCACCGGCTGGCGCTCGAGCGCGGGTGACCCGGCCGGAATCGACATCTGCCGCAACACCTCGCCCAGCGTGTATTCCGACAGGTGGTTGACCACCAGGCCCATGGCGCCGTGTTCGTCGTGTTGGCAGATCAGCGTCACGCCGCGGATGAAGTGGGGATCGGCCAGGGATGGCATGGCGATCAGGAAATGGTCGGCCAGGTACTGCGCTGCGTGCATGCCCTATTGTAACGCGGGGCCGTGCACGCTCCAGCGCCGCCGCGCTAACATCGGCCATCGCCCATCGGAGCCTGCCATGCGCCCTGCCCTGTCTACCGCCATCCTGTCCTGCCTGATCGCCGGGTC
>JAYSXN010000294.1:0-4074 GCA_043717405.1 Gammaproteobacteria bacterium | reverse complement strand
AGGACCGGGCGCGCGCCGATACTGACTTCAAGGTCAACCTCAAGAACGAGGTGAACATCGAAACCATGTTGCGTGAGCTCGCCGAATTCCGCGCGGAGGCAAAGGCGACGCCGGGGCGGTCGCAGGACCAGGGTGACTGATTACGCAGCGGCTGCATCGGGTGAGGACGTGCGGTCTGGCGAGGCGGAGAACGCGCTGTGCCTTTCCGGCGGCGGCTATCGAGCCGCCATATTCCATCTGGGCGCATTGCTGCGGCTGCATGAACTCGGCCACCTGCGGTCGATTGGCCTGATCAGCTCCGTATCCGGCGGCAGCATTGCATCGGCTTGGCTTGCGGCTTGTTACCTGCGCCAGCGCCATGACCACAAGGAAACTTTTCCGCAGTGGTGCGATCGCATCGACTTCAAGGCGCAGGTCGTCGACGCTTTTCAACCACTCGCCGGCACCGACCTGCGAACCTGGCCGGTGCTTGCCACGCTGCCGTGGAATTGGCTATGGCCCTCCTCGCGCGTGGCGCTGCTGCGCCGGGGCTACGAGGGCTTCTACGGACATCTGCAATTGCGCGACCTGCCAGCCAACCCGCGTTTCGTGTTCTGTGCGACCGACCTGAACTTTGGCGTCAACTGGGAATTTTCGCGGCAGCGCACGGGCGACTTCCAGGCCGGATACCTGCGCCGGCACGGCAAGATCACGCTGGCCTTCGCGGTGGCGGCATCGTCGTGTTTTCCGCCGCTGTTCGGCCCGGTGCGCTTCCCGGCCCGGGCCGAGGATTTCATCAAGGGCGCCTATCACGGGGAAAACGGCGACCTGCTGCGCGACCGCATCGAACTGAGCGATGGTGGTGTCTACGACAACATGGCCATGGAACCGGCGATCAAGCGTTGCGCCCTGATCCTTGTTTCCGACGCCGGGGCGCCGTTCGACTTCGTTGCCGGGCAGCACTACTTCCGCCGGCTGTTGCGCTACGCCGGGGTCATCGGCAACCAGGCTTTGGCGCTGCGCCGGCGGCTGTTCTATCGTGGCCGGGAAGCCGGCGATTTCCGTGGGGCGTATTGGAACATCAGCCAGCGCAACGATGCCGGCGCGGCCGGCTACAGCCTGGGCCTGTGCGAAAACCTGCTCGCTGGCACGCGCACGGACCTGGACAAGTTCACCGCGGTAGAATTCGGCGTGCTGGTCAACCACGGCTATTTTTCCTGCGAAGACGGGCTGCATGCGCAACCGGGACTGGTCCCGGCTGGGGCGCCCGGCGCGCGCTGGCCATTTCCGCAATACTCATCCGAAGACGAGGTCCGGCGCGCGCTCAGTTCCAGCCACCGCCGGCTGTGGCACCTGCGCTGGTTCGATCGTTGATTGCGATGAGGATATTCCGCCCATGTCGGTAATGCGTTTCATCGGGCGGCGGCTCGCGCATTTCCTGGCCAAGCCGCGCTTGTCGCAGGCGCACTTGCCGACCAGCCCGAGCGAACAGGTCGCCTCGGCATTGCGCAAGGGCGATGTATTGCTGGTCGAGGGCACCAGCCGCTTTTCAGCGGCAGTGAAGTACCTCACGCAATCCACTTGGTCGCATGCCGCGCTCTACATTGGCGACCACCTGGGTCCGCCATCGGCGGGCCAGCCCGCGCAGGTCATCTGCGACGTAGACGTCAACGATGGCGTGCGCCTGGTGCCATTGAGCGCGTTCTCCGATGTGCATACACGCATCTGCCGCCCGGTTGGGCTGAGCGATTCCGAGATCGATGCGTTGTGCGATTTCATGGTGTCGCGCGTGGGCTACAGCTATGACTTGAAGAATATTTTCGACCTGGCCCGGTACCTCATCCGCACGCCTCCGATTCCCGGCGGCATGAAGCGGCGCATGATCGCGCTGGGCAGTGGTGAGCCCACGCGCGCAATCTGCTCCACGCTGCTGGCGCAAGCTTTTGATTCGATCCATTATCCGATCCTGCCGGAAGTGGAGTTGATTGAATCCAGCACGCCCGGCGCAAAACAGGCGCGTGCTGAAATCCTGCATATCCGGCATTACAGCCTGTACGTGCCACGCGATTTCGATACATCGCCATTTTTCCGCATCATCAAGCCGCGCATCGAGGCCGGGTTCGATTTCCACGGCTTGACATGGGGCGAGCGTGAAGCGCCCGTGTTTTTCCTACCCGAGGCCTGACATGCAAGACACCCACAATCCACAAGCGCAGCAGATGGGCGACGAGTCCATGGCGCGCAACCTGGCGCACCAGGCCGAGGCGATCTGGCCGCAGGAAAGCGCACTGTTCGCGCGTTACCAGTTGCGCGGGGCAATCCGGATACTCGATGTGGGCTGCGGCACTGGCGAGATTACCCGGCGCCTGGCTGCGCTGTATCCGCAGGCAACCGTCGTGGGGCTCGACATTCTTGACTCGAACCTGGCCATTGCACGCCTTGCCGGCGATGCAGGCGGGCGGGTGATTTACGCAAGGGCAGATGCCTTTCACCTGGACCAGGCTGACGGATCCGCTGACCTGATCGTATGCCGGCACATGTCGCAGGCGGTGCCGCGCTTCGAGCAGGTGTTGCTTGAATTCCTGCGCGTGTTGCGCCCGGGCGGCTGGCTGCACCTGCTGACCGAAGACTATGGAATGTTGCACATGCCAGCCGGCGCGCTCGACCCGGACCGCTTCTGGAACCAGGTGGTCTTGCCTTTCCTGCAAGGCATCGGTTGCGACGGCCGTATCGGCCGGCACTCGCCTGCGCTCATGCAGGCCGCCGGCTATGTCGATATCGGTATGGACTACGTGACGGTGGACACCTTGCGCGTGCCGCGGGCAACGTTTGCCGCCATCCTGGACGCCTGGCGCGACGGTTATACGCAGTCGCTCGCGGAAAGCTCCGGACGCAGCGTCGAATCAATCGGCGAGGAATTCGCCGCCATCATCCACGCCATCCGTACGCCGCCGTGCTACGCCGTCTGGCATGTCCCGGTGGCACGCGGCAGGAAGCCCACGTCGCGTTGACCATCCGTACATGTACCGATGCCGGGATTGCTTCCCAGCCGGCGCGCAGTGGCACAATTGCCGGGCGCATTCCAAGGAAGCAACCATGTCCAACCTGACCGAAGAACAGGCCCGGGCCTACATGCACAAGCTGCTCGGGGCCATGAGCAAGGCGGGCGGCTCTGACCTGTTCATCGCCAACGACTTTCCGCCAAGCATCAAGCTCAACGGCAGGATGCAGCCGCTCATCGCGCAGAAGCTCAACGGCGAGGTCACGCGGCAGCTGGCGCATTCGCTGATGAATGAAAGCCAGCGCGAGGAATTCGCACGCGAGTTTGAATGCAACTTTGCCATTGCCATTCCGGGCTTGTCCCGCTTCCGCGTCAACGTGTTCGTCCAGCAGCAGCAGGTTGGCATGGTGTTGCGCACCATCGCTGCCGAAATCCCGAACTTTGAAAAACTGCGCCTTCCGGAGATTTTGAAGGAAGTGGTGATGAACAAGCGCGGCCTGGTGCTGGTGGTGGGCGGCACCGGGTCCGGCAAGTCGACGTCGCTGGCGGCGATGATCGATCACCGGAACCGCACCTCCGCCGGGCACATCATCACGATCGAGGATCCAGTCGAGTACGCGCACCAGTCGAAGAGCTCGCTGATCACCCATCGCGAGGTCGGCGTGGATACGCACTCCTGGCACCACGCGTTGAAGAACACGTTGCGCCAGGCGCCTGACGTGATCCTGATCGGCGAGGTGCGCGACGCCGAGACCATGGAACACGCCATTGCTTTCGCCGAAACCGGTCACCTGTGCCTGAGCACGCTGCACGCCAACAGTGCCAGCCAGACCATCGAGCGCATCATCAATTTCTTTCCCGAGGAACGGCGTACGCAACTGTTGATGGACCTGTCGGCCAACCTGCGCGCGATTGTTTCGCAGCGCCTGGTGCGCAGCGAGGACGGCAAAGGTCGTGTCGCGGCGATCGAGATCCTGATCAATACGCCATCCATCGCCGAGCGCATCTTCCGCGGCGAGTTCAACGAGCTCAAGGCAGTGATGAACAAGTCGCGCGAGCTCGGCATGCGCACCTTCGACTGGGCCTTGTTCGAG
>JAYSXN010000293.1:0-4074 GCA_043717405.1 Gammaproteobacteria bacterium | reverse complement strand
TGGAAATGCGGATCGGCTGCGTCCTGGCAGCCTTGAAACGCGATCGCATCCAGGGCGACGAAGCGGGCGAGGGTGTCGATGTGGGCGTCCGTGTCGTCGCCTTCCAGATAGCCATGGTCGAGCCAGAGCACACGATGCTGCTGCAGCCAGCCTTGCAGCTTTTCAGCAAGCTCTGCACGACCCAGCGACGGGTGCCGCTCATGCAGGCAGCGCCAGGTCGAGAGCAGGGTGCCGGCGCCATCGGTTTCGACCGCACCGCCTTCCAGCGCAAAATCCAAGCGCTGGCGCACGGCATGGGTGAAGGCACCTTGCTGATCCAGCTGAAGGACGATCTGGTCGTCCAGCCCAGCGTCGAACTTGCCGCCCCAGGCGGTGAAGTGGAAATCCAGCAGCAGGAAACCGTCATCCGCACGCAACGTCAGCGGGCCGGAATCGCGCAGCCAGGTGTCGTCGTATGGCACGGTATGGAAGCGCAGCCGATTGGCAGCCACGCCAGCTTCGCCGAGCAGGCGTGCGGCGCGTTGCCGCAGTTGCGCATCAGGCACGCAGATCACCATGGTTTCAAATCGCGAAACCGCCGCCACCAGCGCCACGTACGTAGCCTCCACGCTGTCCAGTCGCCCGGCCCAGTCGGTGCCTGCATGCGGCCACGCCACCAGCACGCCAGACTGCGGCTCCCATTCGGCGGGGAACCGCGTTGCTGAAGTCATTGCCGGCGCGCGGGCGCTGGCCCGATCTCGAGTGAGCTGGCTTTGGCGAGCACCGCATCGACCACGTGCGAGTTCTCGAAGTAGACGCTGAAGCCGGGGTAGTCCCAGCGCGTGATCTTTGGCATCTGCCGGCTGTCGCCGCCGACGGGTGCCTGCTTTGCACTTGGCGCGCCAAACTGCGCTTGCACCCGAGCCATCGATTGACCACGAGTTGGCAAGTTGTGACCGGCTTGCGCATGCACGCGCTCGATCAGCAGCGTATCGGCCAACGCACCGGCGCTGAATAGGACACTGAACAGCAAGGCAGCCAGCAGTCGGTTAATTTTCATTGTCGCTCCAGTGCGTGGGTCGTGCCGCGATTCTGGCAAAACCACGCCCTCATGACCAATCGGGTCGGCGGCGCGTGGCCAAAAAAAACGCCGGCAAGCCGGCGTCTTCACTGTTGCGGGCTGCCGCGCTTAGCGCTGGCGAGCCTTGAAGCGGGGATTCGACTTGCAGATCACGAAGACCTTGCCGCGGCGGCGCACGACCTTGCAATCGCGGTGGCGGGTCTTGGCCGACTTGAGGGAATTGAGGACTTTCATGACTTTTCCTGGGAACGGGCGAACAAAGAGGCGATATTATAGGCGGCCCTCGGCGCCTTTGCAAACCCGCGCACTACAGCAGGTAGGCTTTGCTCAGTGTATTCAGGTGCAGCCGCTCCTCGTCGCGCATGAATGGCGATACCAGCATCATTACCTGGACGATGCCCAGGCGGATGGCTTCCTGCTCGTCCCTGTCGCCGCGCACGCTGGAATAGTTCAGCCAGAAGGTCGCTAGCACCAGGATGTTGGTTGCTGCCCCTTCGATCTCCGCCGCCGAGGCGCGCATGATGCCGGCTTGGACCAGGCCACGCATCACTGTGGTGGCATTGCCCGCGGCGCGCTTGAGGATGCGCGCGAAGCGCAGGCGCAGGTGCCGGTTGCGGCTGAGGATGTCTACCAGGTCGCGATAGAGAAACCGGTACTCCCAGATGCACTCGAACACCAGGTGCAGCTGCAGCCAGATATCCTCCAGATTGGGCAGGCGTCCTTCCGGTGCGACGAGCGCGGAGTCCATGCGCTCCTCGTAGCGCTGGAACAGATGCTCGATGATGTCGTCCTTGTTGCGGAAGTGGTAGTACAGGTTGCCCGGGCTGATCTCCAACTCGTCGGCAATATGGTTGGTGGTGACGTTTGGCTCGCCCTGTTCGTTGAACAACGCCAGCGAGGTGTCGAGGATCCGCTGCCGGGTCTGCCGGGCCACTGTCAGCCAACCAGCTTCTTGACCAGGTCGATATATTTGCGCATTGCCTGCTCCTGCGACACGCCCTGCAGTTTTTCCCAGGCCTCGTGCTTGGCGGCGCCGACGAAATCGAAGAAGCCGGGTTTGCTGCCCTTGTTGTCGCCTTCCGAACCCTGCTTGTAGAGGGCATAAAGACGCAGCATGGTGTCATTGTCCGGGCGCTCCTGCAGCGTCTTGACCTCGATCGCGGCTTTTTCGAAGTCCTTTTTCAAATCGGCCATGGCCACGCGTCTCGCTCGAAGGCAAGTCTTCCAGATAGCACGGCACCGGTGACCGGTCAACGCGATGGCAACGCGATGGCAACGCGGATTTGAAAGCAGGCTTGAGGTCTGGCAAGTTACACGGATGGGCCGGCAGCTGCGGCCTTCGCTTCGGGGCAGGGAAACATGAGTTATTTCGTTACGGGTGCCACTGGATTCCTTGGCCGCTTCCTGGTGTCCACGCTGCTCAAGCGCAAAGGCATGATCAATGTGCTGGTGCGGAAGGGCTCCGAAGCCAAGCTCGACGCGATCGCCGCGAAGATGGGTTGGGATCGCAAGCGCATCGTCGTGATCGCTGGCGACTTGGGCAAGGCACGGCTCGGTCTGAGTCCGACGCAAGTCAAGGCGCTGTCGGGCAAGGTGCAGCATTTCTTCCACCTCGCCGCGATCTACGACCTTGCCGCCGATGCCGCTTCGCAAACAGTTGCCAATGTCGAAGGCACCCGCCACGCGATCGAGCTGGCAACCGCGATCAAGGCCGGTTGTTTCCATCACACCAGTTCCATCGCCGCCGCCGGACTTTATCCGGGAGTTTTCCGCGAGGACATGTTCGATGAAGCCGAAGGCCTGTCGGATCCATATTTCCGCACGAAGCATGACGCCGAAGGCCTGGTCCGCAATCAATGCCGGATTCCCTTCCGCATCTATCGCCCGGGCGCGGTGGTCGGCCATTCGCAGACCGGCGAGATAGACAAGATAGACGGCCCGTATTACCTGTTCGGGCTGATCAAGAAGCTGCGCCAGACATTGCCGCAATGGATGCCCACGCTTGGCGTCGAGGGCGGGCGCATCAACATCGTGCCGGTGGATTATGTTGTCGCGGCGATGGATCATATTGCGCACAAGCGTGGGCTCGACGGGCATTGCTTCCATCTGGTCGATCCCAGCCCGCAACGCATTGGCGAGGTGTTGAACGTGTTTTGCCGCGCTGCGCACGCGCCGGAAATGACCATGCGCCTTGATGCACGAATGCTGGCCGTGGTGCCGGCTTCGGTACGCGGCGCGGTGCTGAACCTGCCGCCGGTCAAGCGCTTCACCAGCATGCTGCTTAAGGACCTGCGCATACCGCCGCAGACGCTCAAATTGCTCACCTATCCCACGCGTTTCGATTCGCGGGAAACCGAGCGGGCGCTCAAGGGCAGCAAGGTAACGCTGCCCGAGCTGGACAGCTACGCATGGAAGCTGTGGGACTTCTGGGAGCGCCACCTGGATCCTGATCTGTTCGTCGACCACACCTTGCGCGGCAAGGTCGAGAATCGCGTGGTCATGATTACCGGCGGTTCCTCAGGTATCGGCAAGGCCTCGGCCATCAAGGTCGCCGAAGCTGGCGCGCGGGTCATCATCGTTGCCCGCGGCGAGGCCGAATTGCACGAAACCCGCGACCAGATCATTGCCTCGGGCGGCCGCTGCTGGGCTTACACCTGCGACCTGACCAATCTGGAATCGTGCGACGCGCTGGTCAAGACCGTCCTTGCCGAGCACAAGCACGTAGACGTGCTGATCAATAATGCCGGGCGTTCGATCCGCCGCTCGGTCGCGGCAAGCTATGGCAGGTTCCATGATTACGAACGGACCATGCAGCTGAATTATTTCGGCTGCCTGCGCCTGATCATGGGCTTCCTGCCGGCAATGACCGCGCGCCATCGCGGACACATCATCAACATCTCATCGATCGGCGTGCTGGCGAGCTCGCCGAGGTTTTCAGCCTATGTGGCCTCGAAGGCCGCGCTGGATGCTTTCAGCCGCTGCGCGCAGGCGGAGTTCAGTGCCAAGAATATCGC
>JAYSXN010000292.1:0-4127 GCA_043717405.1 Gammaproteobacteria bacterium | reverse complement strand
TGCTCGTGCTGTAGGAGTTGTAGCTGTCGGCATGGCCGTAGATGATTCCGAGTTCATCGTAGTCATGCTGGTTGGGCTTCGTGCTGGTCGGGCTGCTCGAGTAATCCATGCAGGTGTTCTGCGTGGAACCGTCTTCGCTGGTGTGGCCCAGACCGAAGGTGTGGCCTACTTCCTGGCACATCACGTGCGCAGCTTCGTTGGCATCGCCGGCGTAAGTGGACGCGTAGCTGTCATTCATCTTGGCGGTGCCCTGCGAGATGTGACCGTTGCTGTCGAGGTTGATGGAGGCAAGGCCGAGCCAGCCGTTGCTGCCGTAGGCGGCGTTGCAAACGCGGATTTTTCCGGCGACGGCTGAGCAGCGCTTGCGCGAAGTGCTGGTATTCGTATATTGCTTCTTGGACAGGTCAAGCTTGGCCGACGACGACCACTGGGTGGATGCATTGGCGAGCAACACTGGCCAGTTGGCATTGGTGCCGCCAGCGACGGTGCTATCGAGAGTCTGCAACACGAAGGAGGAGCCAGTGCGCGCCCAGTGATAGTTGTTCCAGGAATGTGAAGCATAGGCAGAGACCGACACGGCGGCGATAGCGACGACCAGCGCGGCCTTGGCCAGAATTCTTTTCGAGGACATTATTTGATCCTTAGGATGTGGGGACTCAAGGCCGCTATCACAGGGGCCGAGGTGACCGTAGTGTGAAATGCTTCACAGTGCAAGCTGCGCTGCAGTATTGATGCGCCGCAGCGAAGGCGAACGTTCACCACCGCGTTCAGCCGGCCTGTTCATCACTCTGGTGCAGCGGACAAACTGGCGTGCCGTAGCCTCAACGCGTTGGCCACCACCGACACCGAGCTCAGGCTCATCGCCAACGCCGCCACCATTGGCGACAGCAGCAGTCCGAATACGGGATACAGCACGCCAGCGGCGATCGGTACTCCGAGCGAGTTGTAAAGCAGGGCAAAGCCCAGGTTCTGTTTCATGTTTGCGACCGTTGCCTGGGACAAGGCACGCGCGCGTGCTATGCCGCGCAAGTCGCCCTTCACCAGCGTCAGTTGCGCGCTCGACATGGCCACGTCAGTACCGGTGCCCATGGCGATGCCCACGTCGGCCGCGGCCAGCGCCGGTGCATCGTTGATGCCATCGCCAACCATGGCCACGCGCTTGCCCGCGGCTTTCAGACGGTTGATCAGGTCGAGCTTGTCCTGCGGCCGCACCTCGCCATGGATTTCGGAAATTCCCAAAGTCGTGCCGATCGCCTGCGCCGTGGTGGTGCCATCACCGGTTGCCATGATGATATCCAGGCCGGCGGCGCGCAGTTCGGCGATCGCGGCGCGAGTGCTGTCCTTGATCGGATCGGTGACGCTGATCATTCCTGCCAACTTTCCGTCCACCGCCAGAAACAGCACGCTCGCCCCAACCCGTCTTTGCGCTTCTGCTGCTGTGTCGAAAGAAGCCAAGCCAATTCCCGACTGCGCCATCAGCGCGGCATTGCCCAGCGCCAGCGCATGATCGTCCACCTTGCCGCGCACGCCGATGCCGGTGTCGGATTCGAATTCCTGCGCCGCTGACAGCGACAGCTTGCGCTCGAGCGCGCCATCGACGATGGCCTTGCCGATGGGATGCTCGCTGCCCTGGTCCAGGCTCGCCGCCAGTCGGTGCACTTCATCGGCGGAAAACCCTGCAGCCGGCATGACCTGGTCGAAGCGCGGACGTCCGAGCGTCAGCGTGCCGGTCTTGTCGACGATCAGCGTATTGATCTGCCGCAGGGTTTCAATCGCCTGCGCATCACGAAACAGGATGCCCATGGAGGCGCCGCGACCCATCGCCACCATGATCGACATCGGCGTGGCCAAGCCCAGCGCGCACGGACAGGCGATGATCAGCACCGCGACGGCATTCAGAACCGCATACGCCCATGCTGGCTGCGGCCCAAACAAACCCCATACAACGAAGGTGAGTGCTGCCGCGGCAAGCACGGCCAGCACGAACCAGTAGGCGACCCTGTCAGCCATGCGCTGCATTGGCGCGCGCGATCGTTGCGCCTGCGCGACCATCTGCACGATTTGCGCAAGCATGCTGTCGCCGCCGACGCGGCTGGCACGGATGATCAGTGCGCCGTTGGCATTCATGGTTGCGCCGATGACCGTGTCGCCGACTGACTTGGTCACCGGCATCGGTTCGCCGGTGAGCATCGATTCGTCGACGCTTGAGCGGCCGTCGACCACTTCGGCATCGACTGGTATTTTTTCCCCGGGTCGCACGCGCAGCCGGTCGCCGACCAGCACTTCGGTCAGCGGCACATCGGATTCACTGCCATCGGCCGCAATCCTTCGCGCGGTCTTGGGCGCCAGGCCCAGCAGCGCCTTGATCGCGGCCGAAGTTTTTGAACGCGCGCGTAACTCCAGCAGCTGGCCGAGCAAGGTCAGCGACACGATCACCGCCGCCGCCTCGAAATAGGCGCCGACCCGTCCATGGTCGCGGAACGATTCGGGGAAAATGCCCGGTGCCAGTGCCGCCAGCACGCTGAACACGTAGGCGGCGCTGACACCGATGCCGATCAGCGTCCACATGTTCAGGCGACCAGTGAGCAAGGACCGTACGCAGCGTTGCAGGAAGGGCCAGCCTGCCCACAGCACGACCGGCGTGCTCAGCACCAATTCCACGATGTTGCGTGTGTCTGCCGATACCTGCGACTGGTGCGGCCCCAACATCGCCGAGGCGAGGACGATCACTGACAAGGGCAGGGTCCACCAGAAACGGCGGCTGAAATCCGCCAGCTCCGGGTTGTCATCGTCCTCGGCCGGCATGACCGGTTCGAGCGCCATGCCGCAGATGGGGCAGGCGCCCGGCGCATTGCGGATGATCTCGGGATGCATGGGGCAGGTGTAGGTCGCGCCAGGCTTTGCTGGCGGCGCGACATTCACCGCTGCCGCCGGCTGCATATAGCCACCCGGATCGGCATCGAATTTCAGCTTGCAGCCCGACGAGCAGAAATGCACGCTGTGGCCGCCGTGCTCGCTGTGGAATTTCGCCGTGGCGGGAACTACGACCATGCCGCAAACCGGATCGTGTGCAGCTGTCGATGACGTTGCGGGCAGCGTGCTGGCCGGTGACGGCGAACTGGCGGACTGCATGGCTATACTCCGGGTTGCGGCGAAAGGGAGCGGGCGGTCGCTGCTGGCGTCCGAAAAGAACGTGCGGGCCGGCAGTAAGCCGACCCGACGTGTGAAGGATGGAAGGTCAGTCCTTTCCAGCCGGGTGCGAGGACCAGTGGATATGTACGATGCGCCAACCCGCCGGCCCCTTCCTGAGGACCATGGTTTCGGTGCTCATGATCACCACAGGCTTGTCATCTTTCTTCGTTTCCAATGTGCTCTCCGAACCGACCCAGGCCATGTTGCCTTCCGCGCCGGCCTGCCGGTAACGCAACTGCGACTTCGCACCCTGCATGAAGGCGGCATCGGCGATTGCGTGGTGGTCGAGGTATTCGTCCCGGCTCCGCTCCGAGTCGCCGCTCTCCAGGATGAGCGCCTTCTCATCGAGCAACTTGCCGGCGTCCGCGATCCTTGCACCCTTGATGGCATCGGCGAATGCATCGACGACTTTCACCGCCTCGGCAGCGGCCGGCGCGATGTCCTGCACCGTGACCGGCATCGGTGTGCTGGCCACGATTGGTTCGTGCGCGGAAACCGCAGCGGATGAAAAGACCAAGGCTGCCACGGTGTAGTTGCGCAATGAGTTAAGCATGTTCGACTCCCTGGATGTACTGCGTGTTGTTCACTTGGTCCGCGTAATGCCCGAGAGCACGCTCATCAACTGGTCGTAGTTGGCCTTGCTGCCAGCCTGGTCCTTGCCGTCGCCCGATGCATCCAGCCGATCAGCCAGCGTCGACACGAATTTGACCTGGCCCTGCAACTTGGCCTGGTCCTCCGCGGACAAATTAGGCGAGTGGCTGGGCAAAGCCGCTACCAGGTCGCGGATCGCAAACGCGTGGTGGTGCACTTCGCCCAACGCACCGCCGTCGATCGTCGCCTTGAGCTCGACGCAGTGAATGTTTATTTGCTGCCAGATCGCGTCGGCCGTGTCCGGAATGTCCGTCGACGCACCCGTGGCCTGAGTGGCGTCGGCC
>JAYSXN010000291.1:0-4160 GCA_043717405.1 Gammaproteobacteria bacterium | reverse complement strand
CGCAATGGCCAGGGCAACGTGGTTGCCGGCCATGTGCTCGGTGCCTGCATCTTCAACCTGCTCTTCATCATCGGCGGCATGGCGGCGTGGCGGCCCCTAGCCTTGCCGGCGTCGATGGTCAGGCTGGAACTGCCAGCGGCCATTGCCCTCGCGCTCGTGCTGATCCCGATCGTGCGCGGCGACCTGCGCATCGGACGGGGCGAGGGTGCAATCATGTTGCTTGGATTTGCCGGCTGGCTGGGATTCGAGTTGCTCCAGGTCCTCGCCTGAATTCCCCGCATTCCGCGCCGGGGGAGGTGCTCGTGATCGGCCTGAGCGGCCAGGTCGGCGAGGCGCTGCTTCCGCTGCTCCAGGTCCGCACGCCGATGTTCTACGCACTCTCGCGCGTCGAGCGCCCCGCGTGCGGGCATGTGCAGTGGCTGCGCGGTTCGTTGGAGGCGATGCCCGACCTTCCCGCGGACATAAAAACCCTGATCAGCCTTGGGCCGCTTGACGCTTTCGCGGGATGTCTGGCAGCCGGCCAGTGGCACGGACAGCGAATCATCGCGCTCGGTTCAACCGGGCGCATGGACAAGGCTAATTCAGCCGACGCCGGCGAACGCGACCTGGCGCTGCGCCTGCAGCAGGCCGAGGACCTGCTGTTCCACACCGCCCAGCAACGCAGCATCGCCGCAACGCTGCTCCGACCGACGCTTCTGTATGGCAATGGCCGCGACCAGACCGTGTCGCGGCTGGTGGAGGCAGCCCGTCGGTCGCCGGTGGTCGTGCTGCCCTCCAATGCGCTCGGCCTGCGGCAACCCGTGCACGTCGAAGATGTGGCCGCGGCGGTCATGGCTTGCCTGGACGTGTCGGCGTCGCAGGGCAGGGCTTATGACTTGCCCGGCGGCGAGACGTTGAGCTTTCTCGATCTCGCCCGGCGCACGATCCGTGCCCGCGCGCCGGGCAAGCGCGTGCTGGCGGTGCCCGGATTCGTCTTCGACAGGGCGCTTGCCTTGGCCAAGGCAGTCGGCCGAGAGCCGGCAAGCGCCGGTTCGCTTGCCCGGCTGCGCCAGGACCAGCTTGCGGATGCAAATCCCGCCAGGCGCGACTTCGGCTTTGATCCGCGGCCGTTCCAGCCGTAGCGCTGACAATTTGCTGCGCTGCAGCAGAAAAGAATTACGCTTTCCATACGCCGGGGCATTGCTTCTTGGCGTAACGGACTTTTAATATGGGGGTACAGTAGAGCGTCGAACCCGGGGAGGGGGACACCGATGATTTCAGCCATCCGGCTTGCGCCCAGCGACAACCTCATCCCCGTACGGCCAGCGTTTTGCTCCGCCCGCGTGACTCGCCCAGATGAGGATCAACCGCAATGAATTCCAACACACCTGTCCGTGGGCGCATCGCCCGTGCTCCGCTGGCTTCGGCCGTCGCCTTCGCCCTGCTGGGCGCCTCCGCCGCCCAGGCTTTCGAGTTCGAGAATGGCGGCCTGACCGGTAGCCTGGACACCACCGTCGGCTATGGCGTGTCGGTGCGCACTGAAAAAGCCGACAGCAACCTGATCGGCAAGGCCTACTACAACCCGCTGCTGTGCCTGCAGAACGTTGTCCTGGGCCCGGGCAACCCGTGCTCCGTCGGCTTCCCCGGCTCGGCCGCCCAAGTGGCCGCCAAGGGCCGCTTCTCGGTCAACCGCGACGATGGCGACCTGAAGTACGGCAAGGGCGACGCCTTCTCCAACGCGCTCAAGATCACTTCCGAGCTGAGCCTGAAGTGGGGCACCTGGGGCGCCTTCACCCGCGCTTCGTATTTCTATGATTTCGAAAATGCCAACCGCAACGACCTGACCGAGATCGCCCGCGAGAAAGTCGGCAAGGACTTCCGCCTGCTGGACGCGTTCGTGTTCCACGATTACAACATCAACGGCCACAAGGGCTCGTTCCGCGTCGGCCGCCAGGCGGTCAACTGGGGCGAGAGCACGTTCATCCAGAACGGCATCAACGTCATCAATCCGATCGACGTGTCCCGGCTGCGCGTTGCCGGCGCCGAACTGAAGGAAGCCTACCTGCCCATCGACATGCTCTGGGGCTCTTTCAGCTTCACCGACAACCTGTCGATGGAAGCGTTGTACATGCTGGAATTCGAGGAAGTCGAAGTAGACCCGTCCGGCACCTACTTCAGTTCCAATGACTTCGCCTCGCCGGGCGGCACCTACGTGATGCTTGGCTTCGGCACCTCGCCGCAGCCGGTCAGCAATCCCGAGCGGTATGCCGCTACCTGCCTGCCCGGCGGGAGCGTACTCAACAGCGACCTGCTGGGCCAGTACTCGGCGCAGACCGGAAGCGCGCTGGGCGGCGCAACGGCCGTCACCATCGGTTGCCGCAGCTCCGTGCCGCGCCTGCCAAACCGCAACGCGCGCGACAGCGGCCAGTTTGGCGTGGCCGTGCACTGGTTTGCCGAAAACTGGGGCAACACCGATTTCGGCTTCTATTTCCTGAACTACCACAGCCGCCTGCCGTTGCTGTCCGGCCGCACGGTGTCCACTGCCGCGCTGACCGGCACGCCTCCTGGCCTGACCGCTGGCTTCTTCGTGGAATACCCGGAAGACATCCAGATGTACGGCATGAGTTGGAACACCTCGTTGCCTGGTGGCATTGCCTGGCAGGGCGAGTTGAGCTATCGGCCGAACATGCCGTTGCAGGTTGATGACGTCGAGCTGCTGTTTGCCGCGCTCAGCCCGCTTAACAGTTTCATCCCGATACCGGCGGCGCGCTTTTGCAGCCAGCTCAATCCCGGCTGCACGGCGTCGCCGTTCTCCACCGACCAGCGTGGCTGGCGCAAGCACCAGGTCTCGCAGCTGCAGATGACATTCACCAAGGCCTTCCCGAGCGTGTTGGGCGCCGAGCAGGTGGCCCTGGTCGGCGAGATCGGTGGCACCGAGGTCTGGGATCTGGAAGATCCGTCTGTCCTGCGCTACGAAGGCGAGGGCACCGATACCGGCGGCGGTTATGACGTCGGCGACGTACTGGCCGGCCTTCCAGGCAGCGTGGTCACCTTGCCGGGCGGATTGCGCAATCCGCAGACGCTGGAAGGCGGCTTCGCCACGCAGTTCTCCTGGGGCTACCGGGTGGCGGCGCGTGCGGACTACAACAGCGCCTTCGGTACGCCGCTCACCCTGTCGCCGCGCATCGCCTTCAACCACGACGTAAACGGCACCTCGCCGGGACCGGGTGGAAACTTCCTTGACGGTCGCAAGTCCGGTACCTTGGGTCTTGAAGCCAACTATCTCAACAAGCTGGTGTTCGACCTGAGCTACACGGCTTTCTTCGGTGGCGGCCGCTTCAACCAGATTTCCGACCGCGACTTCGCTTCATTCACCGTCAAGTATTCGTTCTGAGCCAATAGGGAGGGCAGACGATGAAGATGATCAAGAAAACCGCGCTGGCTACATTTGCCAGCGCAGCACTGTTGACCGCGGGGCTGGCCCAGGCCAGCGTCTCGGCTGACAAGGCCGCCCAGCTTGGCTCGACGCTGACTCCGATGGGTTCGGAGAAAGCTGGCAACGCCGCCGGAACCATTCCCGCCTGGGATGGCGGCATCACGCGTCCGCCGGCCGGTTATCGCGCCGGTCACGACCATATCGATCCGTACGCCGGCGAGCGCCCGCTGTTCTCCATCACGCCTGCCAACGTCGGCAAATACGCCGGTCAATTGGGTGCGGGACAGAAGGCGATGTTCGCGAAGTACAAAGACTATCGGATGGATGTCTATCCGACCCACCGCAGCGCCTCGTTTCCGCAACGCACCTATGAATTCACCAAGCGCAATGCCACTGCCTGCAAGCTGATTGCAGACGGCGATGGCATCCAGAACTGCGCGGAAGGTTTTCCGTTCCCGATCCCGAACAATGCCTATGAGGCTATCTGGAACCACAAGCTGAAGTACAAGGGCTTGTCGGTGCGCAGCTATTCCAACCAGGCGGCGCCAACGGCCGGCGGCGCGTACACGCTGGTGCGCCTGCAGGAGGAAATCCTGGGCCTGTACTACAAGCCGGGCAACACCTCCGAGTCGATCAACAACACCTTGCTTTACTTCAAGCAGGATGTGCTCGCCCCGGCGCGTCTGGCCGGTGGCGTGTTGCTCGTGCACGAAACCTTGAATGCGAAGGCCGCTCCGCGCCAGGC
>JAYSXN010000030.1:0-7383 GCA_043717405.1 Gammaproteobacteria bacterium | reverse complement strand
CGTGGGCCTTGGTCTGGCTGTCGTCGGATGCTTCGCGTGCGACCTTTGCGAAATCCTCGCCAGCGATGATGCGCTCGCGCAGCGCTTCCATCTTCTGTCGCGCCACTTCAACCGGCACCACATCGTTCACCGTGACCAGGATGTCCTGCGCCTTGTATTGCGTGACTTTTTGCGCGGAAGGCTGCCGTGTTTCCTCCAGTTGCACGATCTGGAAACCGGTGGGACCGCGCACCGGTTCCGTGATCTGTCCGGCGGTCATGGTCTTGAGCATGGTTGCAAATACCGGCGGCACCGAATCGGTGGTGCGCCAGCCAAGCTCGCCGCCTTCCAATGCGTTTTGAGCTTGCGAGTAACGGATAGCTGCCGAGCGGAAGTCGATCTGGCCGCGCTCGATCATCGATTTCACTTCATTGATCTTGCTTTGCGCGCTCGCCACTTCCTGCGGCGTGGCGCCTTCGGCGACGTTGATCTGGAGATTGGCCAGGCGTACTTCCGGACCGCCAACCTGGCGGGTGGCCAGCAACTGGTCCACCTCTCCCTCGCTCACTTGCACTGAGGTCTGCACGTACCGTTGGCGCAGGCGCTGTGCCGTCACCTCGTCGCGCAGGTTCGCCTGGAATTCCTCGTAGCTCAAATTGTCCTGGGCCAGGCGCTGGCGCAGCTCGTCCACCGACATCTTGTTTTGCGTGGCAATGGCGGCGATGGCTTGCTGCAGTTCTTCATCCGACACGCGGATGCCGGAATCGTTGGCGCGGTTGACCTGCAGGCGCATCATCACCAGACGCTCGAGCACCTGCTTTTGCAGCACGTCCGTAGGCGGCAACTGCCCACCCTTGGACGCGGCAAGTTGCCGCGAGATATTGGCGACCGCCAGGTCCAGTTCGCTACGCAGGATCACGTCTTCATCAACCACCGCCACGATGCTGTCTATCGGCGCGGATGGCAGTGCCTGGGCGCGCAAGCCCGACACCGGCGATGCCGCCAGCAGGGTCGCGAAAAGCGCGGTAAGAATGGGTTTCATCGATCAGACACTCCGTGGCGCGCCGTCGCGGCGCGCATGTTCAGCGGGTATAGCCAAGGATAGCATTGTCGAGCAAACGCGCCGTGTCGCGGCCGAAGCTGCCAAGGCCATTGAGCTCGATTTCCACGTACAGGCCGAGGTTCTGGCGGCTCTCGAAGCTGCGCAGGTATTGTCGCCCGAGTACTCGCACCGCGACGCAGCAGCTCTTCCATTCGGCGCCGGCCAAGGCCTCGATCGTCTGGTTATCGCGCAGCGAATAGTTCCAGCGGCCATACAGGTTCCAGTTGCGGTTGACAGGTACGACAAAACTCAGGTCGGTTTGTTCCAGGGGAGCCTGTGTCTGCAAGCCGCGCCGGTAGCGATACGCGGCATTCAACAGCGTGCCGTTGTGCAGGCGGAACTGCGTGCGCACCGAGGTCAGGTCGGTCCGGCTGCGCTCGGAATCCCATTGGTGGGTCAGTCCAACTGTCCACCAGTCACGAACCGCCATATCAACAGTGGCGACCCAGTCGCTGCCCTTGTCGTTGGGGTCCAGGGCGGGCATATTCGGCAACCTGACCCGGGGCGCATCGAAGTAAGTGATATGGCCGAGACCGACGCTGAGGCGCTCGCGGCCGTCGGCGGCGCTGAGTACGCGTGAAGTGACAGCCGCCGTCAGCTGGTTGGCATCCGACTGACGGTCGGCGCCGCCGAAGCGGTTGTCCCGGAACAGCGAGGTCCAGCCAAAGGTCAACTCACGCGTGTCGAATACCGGCAGATCGTCCTGGTTGCGGTAGGGCACGCGCAGGTAATACAGGCGCGGTTCCAGTGTCTGGATGTAACTGTTGCCACCCCAATTCAGGCTGCGCTCGAAGTAGGCGCCGGCATCGACGCTGGCTATTGGCAGGCTGCGGCTGACGCTGTCGGGCTTGCCTCCATTCTGCACCGGCACGCCGTCCAGCGAGTGATAGCTGGTGTAGCGCCAGGCGAGTTGCGGGGTGAGGAACCAGGAGCTTCCGCCAAACGGAAAGCGGATGTAGGGTTCCAGGTCGAGCCGGTTGCCACCGTCGTAGCGGATGTCATTGGCCGGATTGGTCGCGCTGAAGGAATCGTGGCTGAAGCGCACGAGCTCGGAATCAACGCCCACCTCTACCCAGCGCGCCAGCGGCCGGTGCACTGAAGCCAGGAAGCGGGGCAGTCGCCGGTACGGCTCACTGCCATCGGGGAGGAGCGGGCTGGCGATCTGCCAGGACTCCGCCGACGCGCTTGCCGACCAATACTTGCCACGGCCATAAAGGCCCGCGCTGCTACCCACCAGTGCTACGGAGGTGTTGTAGATCGAGTCGCCAAAGTCGCTCAGGTAATACTTGTCACTGACGCTGTTGAGGTTCGCCGCTGCCGTCCAGTGACGGTTGATGTAGGTGTCGTCGACGAAGCTCAGCGAGCTGCGGTCGCGGTGTCGGGTTGCACCGGGCTGCAGGATGGCGTCGTTGTGCAGGTACGTGCCCTCGAAGCGCCCGCGCGATCGCTGCGTGAGGTAGCGGAATTCGCCCTCGAGCATGAGGCCGCGCTTGGACAGCCAGCGCGGCGTGATCGTTGCGTCGTAGTTCGGGGCCAGGTTCAGGTAAACCGGCAGCTTGACGTCGAGGCCATTCCTGTCGTCGCGACCCAGCGTTGGCGCGAGCACGCCGGTGCGTCGCTGATTGTCGGTGGGGAAGCTGACCACGGGTAGCCAAAGCACCGGGATTCCGCCCAAGCGCAGCGTGACGTTGTGCGCGACGCCGGTAGCGGTGTCGTTGTTGACCGCGATGTGCGATGCGGAAAATTCCCACTGGCGCTGACCTGGGGGACATGTGGAATAGGTGGCGTCGGTCAGGGTCCCGACCGGCCCCTTCATCACGGCAGTCGCCGCCGTGCCGTTGCCCAGTTGCTGGTTGAACTGGTAGTGCACCTCGCCCATGGTGAGCGTGTCTTTTTTCTGGTCGCCCGATGCGCTGCCCGCGGTCAGGCGAACTGTGCGGTCCTGGTAACGCACGGGCCCTTCAGTGACGAATTGTTCGCTCTCGTGCTGGTAAGTCACCTTGTCGGTGTTCAACCACTGGTCGGCGTGCGTCAGCTTGACATCACCGGAAAAAATGGTCTGCTCACTTTTCTTGACATCGAGCGTGTTAGCCGCGACGTCGGTCGGGGCGGAGTCGCGCTCGCCCGCAGGCGCCGCCTTCGCGGGCAGATCGGTGAACAAGGGGATGGTGTCGGGGTTCGCGCATAGCACCCAGGTCGGGTCCGGCGCATCCGCGGCGCGAACGGCGCCGGCGATGGCCAAGCAAAGCGGCAACAAACGCAAGGTGGTTTGGCGCACCGGGATATCCTGAGAATGCAATGGCGCACATTCTAGCCCGAGAGCCCCGGTTCGCGACTAGCCCCGCGTCGATTGCGCCGGCGATTGGGCGCTCGCGCCGGCCTGCAGTGCCTGCACGAACGCGACGGTGCATTCGGCCAAGGCGCTGAGGCTATAGCCGCCTTCGAGCATGGCGACTATTCGTCCCCCCGCATGAACGTGCGCAAGCGCCATGGCTTGCGTTGCGAACCAGCGGAAATCATCGGCATGCAGCCGCAGGTCGGCCAGCGGATCCAGGTGATGCGCATCGAAGCCGGCGGAGATGAACAAGATCTGGGGCGCAAAGGACGCGACCGCGGGGAACAGGCGCGTCTGCCATGCCTCCCTGAATGTTTCGCCCTGCGTGCCGGGCGGTAGAGGGGCATTGAACACGTTGCCGACGCCGGTCTCATCAGCCGCGCCCGTGTCCGGATACAGCGGCCATTGATGCGAACTTGCATAAAGGACGCGGGGATCGTGCTCGAAGATCGCCTGGGTACCGTTGCCGTGGTGCACGTCGAAATCCAGGATGGCCACGCGCTGCAAGCCATGTACCTCCAGCGCATGCGCCGCAGCGACCGCGATGCTGTTGAACAGGCAGAAGCCCATCGCGGTGTCCGCGGTGGCGTGGTGTCCGGGCGGGCGCACCGCGCAGAATATTGGCGCAGACGCATCGCGCATCAAGGCATCGACCGCGGCTATTCCGGCGCCACAGGCACGCAGCGCCGCCTGCGCGGAACCACTCGACAACACCGTGTCTGCATCCAGTCGCACCGCCGCACTGGCTTGCGTGTCAAGCACCTGGGCGAGCAGCGCGCGATTGTGCACGCGGGCCACCTGGTCGCGGCCCGCCAAGGGCGCTTCATGCCATTCCAGATCGGGCAGCGCCTGCGCCAGCGCCTCGGTGACTGCGCGCAGGCGCGCCGGTGATTCCGGATGGCCGGGGCCAGGCTCGTGCAGAAGGCAGTCAAGGTGCGTGAAGACCAGCATCAGCTCAGCCCCGGCGGCGGTCGTGGTCCCATAGCACTTCGCCATGGCCGCTGTCGCGCGCCAGTACCCGCGCGATCACGAACAATAAATCAGAGAGGCGATTGAGGTAGCGGATGGCCTCGGGGCGCACCGCGTCATGGCGCGCGAGTGTCACCACATCACGTTCAGCGCGACGGCAGATTGTTCGCGCCAGATGGCAATGCGCCGCCGCGAGGCCGCCGCCGGGCAGGATGAAATCCTTCAGCGGCGGCAACGCGACATTGAAGCTGTCCAGTTGTGCTTCCAGCCGATCGACATCCACGTCGAAAATGGCGGCATGGCCGGGGATGCACAGCTCACCGCCCAGGTCGAACATCTGGTGTTGCACGGCCACCAGCACCTCGCGCACCGCCTGCGGAACCTCGCAGGCGAGCATTAGCCCGATGGCTGAATTCGCCTCGTCGACGGTGCCGTAGGCGCACACGCGCGCCGAGTCCTTGGAAACACGCGCGCCATCGCCAAGACCGGTGCTGCCGTCGTCGCCGGTGCGGGTGTAGATCTTCGACAGCCGGTTACCCATCGCCGCGCGGGATCAGGCTGTCTGCAGGCTCAGTCGGGGATGCCGCTGGCGCAGGTAGGCAAAGGTTCCGAACATCAACGCGGCGTAGCACAGCGTGCCATTGGCGGTGTTCTGGAAGAACGGCAAACCGGCGACGTAACTGGCCAGCAGGCCGGCGGCGGTTGGCGGGTACATCGTCGAGCCGAGCCACACGCCAAAATTGGTCACCAGGAAAAACAGCAGCGAGCCAGCAAGCGAATATCCAATCACCCGCAAGGCGCTGACGCGTCCGCGCAAGCCAAAACCAAGCACCGTGGACAGCGCGATGCACAGGTACACCAGCGCGAACCCGGCGCTGAGGAAATACTCCGAATAAACGCCGCCGTTGATCAAGCCGAGCGCTAGGTCGGAGATGAACATCGCGACCAGCGGCACCCACAGCGCAGTGGATCGCTTCGCGAAATAGGCGCCGCCGAACAGCGCCACGGCTTCGACCGGGGAAAAATTCGGCGGATGCGGCAACAGCCGCGACAATGCAGCCAGCAGGATGATGCCGATCAGCAGCAAGGGGCCGGTGCTGGGCAGGGCGGGAGACTTCGATGGCATGGGTAGCGTATCCGCAAGTTGGATGGGGGCAACGCAATAGCGCAATTCGGCACCGGACGTAGGCGTCTGGCGGCCATGTCGTTAGGATACCGCAACGTGTCCGCCAGCGGCCCAACCCAGTGAATCCTGAATTCGATGTGCTCATCCTCGGCGCCGGCCTGGTCGGCAGCAGCCTGGCTTGCGCGCTGGACGGCACTGGCTTGCGCGTGGGAATGGTCGAGGCAACGTTGCCGACAATCGCGCCGCCGGGTTTTGACGAGCGCAAACTCGCCTTGGCCGCAGCCAGCATCAATGCACTGACGCAACTGGGCGTCATCAGTGAACTGGCCGAGCCGGCAAGTCCCATCGAGCGCATCCACGTCAGTCGCGTCGGTGATTTCGGCAGCGTCCGTCTGGACCCCAGGGACAGCGGCCGTAGTGATTTTGGCGCAGTCGTGCCAGCCCGAGCATTGGGCGAGGCCCTCGAGCGCCGGTTGGGGAAGCTGTCCAACCTGCAATGGCTGCGCCCCGAAACGGTCGTCGCGGTCGAAACTGCTGCCGATGGCGTCACCGTCGCCTTGCAGCGCGGCGAGGTTCATCGCCAGGTAAGCACGCGGCTGCTGGTTGCCGCCGACGGCACCCGCTCATTCGCGCGACAGGCGCTGGCAATCGAGTGCGACAGTCACGACTACCGGCAAACCTTGCTGGTGTGCAGCTTGGGTTTCGATCGCGGCGCCGACGGCACCGCCTACGAGCGCTTCAGCAGCGATGGCCCGGTCGCGTTGCTGCCCATGGGTCGCGACTACGGCGCCATCTGCGCCGTGCCCGGCGCCGATGCTGAATCGATTCTTGCGCTCGATGACGCCGGCTATGCGCGTTATTTCCAGGAGCGCTTCGGCTGGCGCGCCGGACGCGTGGTGCGCGCCGGGCGTCGCGTCGCTTATCCGATCGCAAGCACCGTGGCGCGGGCTGTGATCGCAGAACGCGCCGTGCTGGTCGGCAACGCGGCGCAGACGATCCATCCGATCGGTGCACAGGGTTTCAACCTGGGCCTGCGTGATGCGCTGACACTCGCCGAGTTGATCAGCGCGGGCAAGGATGACCCGGGCTCGACGGAATTGCTGGCCAATTATTTCGTTTCGCGCCGCGAGGATCGTGCGCGAACACTGGCCCTCAGTGACGGACTGGCGCGGGTGACCAGCAACACCTCGATGCCATTGCAGGTGTTGCGCTCGTTTGGTTTGCTGGCGCTGGGCAACATGCCATCGCTCGCCAGTCCGCTGGCGAAGGCTGCGATGGGCCTGCGTGGCGTCGTACCACGGCTGGCGCGCGCGCCGCAATGAACCGTGGCGAGCGCCTCGACGCAGTCGTGATCGGTGCCGGCGTGGTCGGCGGCGCGGCTGCCTTGTGCCTGGCGCGCGAAGGCTTGCGCGTTGCCATCGTCGAGGCGCGTGAGCCGCCGCGCTGGCAGGCTGCCGCGCCTGATCTTCGCGTGTACGCGCTGGCGCCGGATGCGCGCGACCTGCTCGAGGGAATCGGCGTGTGGCGCGGTGTCAGCCAGGCCCGCGCGCACGCCTATCGGCGCATGCGCGTGTGGGATGCCGCCGGCGGCAAGGAACTGCAATTCGATGCCGACGTCCTTGGCCGCGACGCGCTCGGATTCATCGTGGAGCAGGGCTTGCTCGTCGACCACTTGTGGCAGGCCATCCAGGGCGAGCGCCGCATCGATTGCCTCTGCCCGGCCACACTCCAATCTTTCGAACAGGATGCCGATGAGGTCCGCATCGTCCTTGACGATGGCCGCCGCCTGCGCGCAAGCCTGCTGCTCGGCGCGGACGGCGCGGGTTCGCGCGTGCGCAGCCTCGCCGGCATTGCCTGCGACCAGGCAGCTTA
>JAYSXN010000290.1:0-4194 GCA_043717405.1 Gammaproteobacteria bacterium | reverse complement strand
GTGTCCTGGGCGCGGGACTTACCGGTCTTTCGACAGCCATTGAACTGGCGCAAGCAGGTTTGTCGGTGGTCGTGCTGGAAGGCAGGCGCATTGGCTGGGGCGCGTCGGGGCGCAATGGCGGCCAGGCAATCTTCGGGTTCGCCTGCGACCAGGCAAAAATTACTGCGCAGGTGGGAGTGGAAGAATCGCGCCGCCTGTTCGACTGGTCGCTGGAAGGGCTGCGCATCATCCATGAGCGCTGTGCTCGCCATGCCATTGACTGCGAATGGCAAGCCGGACATGCGCACGTCGCGATCAAGCCGCGGCATGTCACCGAACTGAAGCAATGGCAGCGCGACCTGGCCGGGAATCATGGCTATCCATTGCACTGGTGGGAGCGCGACCGACTGCGAGAAGCCCTCGCAAGTGATCGCTATCTCGGCGGCTTGTACGACGGCAACAGTGGCCACTTGCATCCGCTGAAATACACGCTCGGGCTGGCGAAGGCGGCGCAGGCACTGGGCGTGCGCATCTTCGAGGAATCGACCGTGTTGCGGCTCGATCGGGGCGCGGCGCCGATCATGCATACGGCGCACGGATCGGTCAGTGGTGATTTCGCGGTGCTGGCCGGCAACGCGTATGTGCATGGCATCGCGCCCGAGCTCGACGCGCGCATCATGCCGGTTGGCACCTACATCGGCGCTAGCCAGGTCCTGGGCGAAGAACGTGCACGCGCCCTGATCAGCAATCGCATGGCCGTGGCCGACATGAACTGGGCGCTCGATTATTTCCGGATCAGCCGCGACAACCGGCTGCTGTTTGGCGGCCGCGCGAGTTATTCAACCCTGCCGCCGGCCGACCTGCGCGGGTCGCTGCTGCGGCGCATGCATCGGGTGTTTCCGCAACTTTCGGACGTTCGCCTCGACAAGGCATGGGGCGGTTTCGTGGACATCAGCGCCAACCGCGCGCCACACTGGGGTCGGCTTGGAACGAACGTGTATTTCGCGCAGGGGTTTTCCGGTCATGGCGTTGCCGCCACGGGCCTGGCGGGCCGCGTGATCGCCGAAGCAATCCGCGGGCAGTCAAGCCGTCTGGATTCTATTGCACGGATCAGGCACCTGCCCTTTCCGGGCGGGCGCCTGTTGCGGACACCACTGCTGGTGGCCGCAATGGCCTGGTTCAAACTGCGCGACGCTATCGCCTGAGCGGGTTGATCAGTCGCCCATCTGTTTTTGCAGGTGTTCCCAGCGTTCCTGCGCATCCAGGGTGCGCTCCGCGGTAAGCCTTGCTTCCATGCGCTCGAGCCCGATCTCATCGCCGGTGTCAACGCAGTAGCCGTAGCTGCCGTCATCGATGCGCTTGAGCGTGCTGTCGATCTTGTTGATCAGCTTGCGGTAGCGATCGCGTGTGCGAAGTTCCAGCGAGTTCTCGGTTTCCCGTGTCGCGCGTTCGGCTTCATCGCCAACGTCGCGCACTTCTTCCTTGAGGTTTTCGATAGTCTGCTTCGATTCCTCGATCAGGTCGGATTTCCACTGCAGCAAGCGCTGGCGGAAATACTCGAGCTGGAACGGGCCCATGTATTCCTCGTCCTGGCGCGGCTTGTAGCCTGCCGGAAGTTCAACGCGCTGGCGCGCTACCGCGAGCTTCACGCGGTCCGGACGCGGCTTGCTTGGCTTGACGTAACCGGCACGCACGCCGACTTCGCGCTTGATCGGAGCAGCGACCACTGCCGGTTCCGAGGCGACGGCCTTTGAACTCGACTTGCCCTTCGCGCCCGAACTTGCCGACGCCTTCGCCGGGGCTGCAGCCTCAATCGCCGCAGGTGCGGACTTCGAGGGGGCAGACTTCGCGGGCGCTGCTTTGACTGCAGCAGGCTTGGTTCCCGCGGCGGCCGCGCTCGATTTCTGTGGCGGAGCCGTTTTACTTGCCGGCGCCTTGCCAGTTGGCGGTGCAGCCAATGCAGCTGCTGCTTTCACCGGCTGCGGTGCCACCTTCTTGGCTGGCACTGCCGCTTTGGCCGTAGTCGCTAAGGACTTGGCGACGGGCTTGGACTGCGGTTTTGCCGGAGTCCGGGCAGCGCTGGCCTTGGTCGGCGCCGCGGCTGAAACTTTCGTTGGCGCTTTGGCTGGGCTTCGAGCCGGCGCCTTGGCGGCGGGTTTGCTGACGGCCTTCATGGCCTTCTTGACCGGCGCCTTGGCCGGTGCATTCCTGGTTGCTGTCTTGATAGGTTTCTTCACTGTCTTGGCTGCGGCTTTTTTGGCTGCAGGCTTTTTGGTTGACTGGGCAAGCGGCTTGGTGCTGCGCACGGCTGGCTTGGCGGAAGGTTTGGAATGGGCCGACTGCTTCGCTGTCGGGGAGGTTTTTCTGGCGGCCGGCTTGGCAGCTTTTTTAACTGGTTTCTTGGTGGCCACTCGATGATCCTCTCTTTCCTTGAGACACAAAGGCGGCGTGTTATAGCCTAGTCTTTGGCAAGCGGCAACCTTATCCTCATCGCCATGGTCGCGCAAATGTTCAAGAAACTGGTGATCTGGCTGCTTCGTGGCTACAAGTTGCTGATCAGCCCGCTGTTGGGCCAGCACTGCAGATTTTATCCAAGCTGCTCGACCTATACGATGCAGGCCGTTGAGCGCTTCGGCGTCTTGCGCGGTGGTTGGCTTGGTGCGCGCCGGATCGGCCGATGCCATCCGCTCAATCCAGGTGGCCACGACCCCGTGCCTGAATCGTTCACTTTCAAAGGCAGCCAAAGGGATTGAAGACATGAGGGCAATCTGGTTCTGCTGCGCGATGGTTGCAGCCGGTTTTGGCAACTCACCAGTGCAGGCGTGGCTGGGCACACCGCGGCCTTCAGCGCTTACCGCTGAACCGGTGACGCGGGATGCATCGTTGCCGACTACCGTCGTGCAGGGAAGCCTGGTGCGCGGCAAGCTGCGACCCGGCGCGCGTGCGCGGATCGCGGTGGATCCGGCCACCGGTGAAGATGCGCCGCTGCGCCCACTGCAGGTTTCAGAAGACGGTTCATTCGTGTTTGGCGTGGGCCGCGATCGCACCAGCCCAATCAGGCTCGAAGTCGAACTGCCTGATGCATCACCCAGGGAGTTCAAGATTGCGGTCACCACGCGACCTTGGCAACTCGAACGCATAACCGGCGTGCCCGAGGCCACGGTCAATCCACCGCCAGTCATCGCCGAACGCATCGCACGCGAACAGGCCTTGGTCGCGCAGGCCCGCATGCGCGACGATGCGCGCGAGGATTTCCTTGGCCACTTCAGTTGGCCGGTAACCGGCCGCATCAGCGGCGTGTATGGCAGCCAGCGCATTTACAACGGCACACCCAAGTCACCGCACTCCGGGGTCGACGTGGCTGCGCGCACCGGTACGCCGGTGCATGCACCGGCTGCAGGCATCATCACTTTCGCCAACGCCGGCCTGTACCTGACCGGTGGCACCGTGCTGATCGACCATGGACACGGCGTGAGCTCGAGTTTCCTGCATCTGAGCCGCATCGATGTGCAGGTTGGCGAGCGCGTCGAACAAGGCCAGGTGATTGGCCTGGTCGGGGCTACGGGTCGCGCGACGGGGCCGCACATGCACTGGGGCATGAATTGGTTCGGTGTGCGCGTCGACCCGCAACTGCTGGTCGACCCTATGACTGTGGCGGCGCCCTCAGCAGATGCAGCACCATCGCGATGATTGCGCCTGCGGCAAGCACCAGCACGCCCCACAATAGCCAGGTGCGCCGGCTTTCCGGATCGTAGGCGCTCAGTGCCGCGTTTCCACCCGCGGTCTGCATCGGCCCAAGCGTCGCCAGTGCCGGCGTCCAGCCGCGCCCGAACTTGTTCCTGACCTGATCAACCAGCACCGCCAGCGGAAATTCCGGGCGAACCGCCGTGGTGCTTCCCGCGGCCACGAAGTACGGCGCGCGGCCATGGGTCAGCAACAGCCACCGTTCCGGACGGTAGGACAGTTCAAGTTGCGGCGCGCGTTGCAAGTCGACGCTTGATTGCACACGCCACTGGCGGAGGCGGGTAACGGGCACGTCGACTGCCTGGCTGTCCAGCGAAACGCCGGCGCCGCGCAGCCGGAATGCATTGACCTGCCCAACAAAGGTCCAATCGCGCTGCCCAGGCTCACGCGCGCTGATGGCAAAACTGGCAATCACATTGTCGTCGGTAAGATGGACATCGACGCGTTCCACCGGCACGCGCGCGGGCAGCG